>NZ_CVTX01000141.1:95607-157994 GCF_900005715.1 Pseudomonas sp. 34 E 7 | reverse complement strand
ACCGCCGCCGCGTCCGCTGCTGCTGAGGATCGCCAGCAGGATCGCGCCCACCGGCAGGCCCATGCGATTGCACAGCCACAACACGCCGATCAGCAGGACGAACAAACCGATGGAAAAGCCGGGATTGTCCTTGGCGAAATTCGTATCCGCCACGTGGGCCGGCACGGCCAGCGGTTCACCGCCCACCACCTGGATCATCGCCGCGACACCGTCGCTGATACCCTGGCTGAAATTGCCGGCCTTGAACTTGGGCGCAATCACCTGATTGATGATCACCCAGGACTGCGCATCCGTCAGCACACCTTCCAGGCCGTAGCCGACTTCGATGCGCAACTTTCGCTCGTCGCGGGCCACGAGCAACAGCGCGCCGTTGTCCTTGCCCTTCTGGCCGATGCCCCACGCGCGGCCCAATTGATAACCGTAGTCCTCAATCGGCACACCCTGCAGGTCGGGCACGGTGACCACCACGATCTGGTCACCGGAGGTCTGCTCCAGCGCCTGCAATTGCTGGGTCAGGTGCTCGCGCACCGCCGGGTCGATCATCTGGGCGTTGTCCACCACCCGCCCGGTCAATGCCGGGAAGGTCAGGGCCGCCTGGGCCAGGCCCACGCAGCCCAGCAGCCACAGCGCCAGGCCTATCCGTAATAAACGCATCGACACCTCAAGGCAGCGTTATTTGAACTTCACCTGCGGCGCCTTATCGGCATCGGCACTGGTGGCTTCAAACGTGGCGCGGATCGGCAAGTCGCTGTACATCACGCTGTGCCACAGGCGACCCGGGAACGTGCGGATCTCGGTGTTGTAGGTCTGCACGGCCTGGATAAAGTCGCGACGGGCCACGGCGATACGGTTTTCCGTGCCCTCGAGTTGCGATTGCAGGGCCAGGAAGTTCTGGTTGGCCTTCAGGTCCGGATAGCGCTCGGACACCACCATCAAACGGCTGAGTGCGCCGCTCAGGCCGTCCTGGGCCTGCTGGAACTGCTTGAGTTTTTCCGGGTTGTCGAGGGTGCTTGCATCCACCTGGATCGAGGTGGCCTTGGCCCGCGCTTCAATCACGGCGGTGAGCGTGTCCTGCTCATGGGCAGCGTAGCCCTTGACCACTTCCACCAGGTTGGGAATCAGGTCGGCACGGCGTTGGTACTGGTTCTGCACCTGGCCCCAGGCGGCCTTGGCCTGTTCGTCCAGGGTCGGGATGTTGTTGATGCCGCAACCGCTCAGCACGCTGCTGATCAATAACAGCGCCGCGGCTTTCAAGCCCCAGCGGTAACCTTGTGCTGCTTGCATGGTGTTTCTCCTGCCCAATCTGGATGGAATGTGATGACTAACCCTATAAACCACACGCTTGGGGCATAATCCGCCACCACTGGAATGCTTCGAGCCAATCAGCTACAAAGATGCCCAGCGCGAAAAAGAGTTCAGAGTGTGCTGCATTTATCTGAACAACACCCGAACAACAATAGACGCTCCCGTCATTTTGGCCGATCAGCCTGACCGCTGTGCAGTGAGCCGAAAAAGGATATTCATGAAGAAGCTGTGTTTGCTCGGCCTTGTCGCCACTCTGGCCAGCCACCCCGTATGGGCAGAAACAAAGCCTGCTGCGCTTAAAGACAAGGACGCCTTCGTCAGCGACCTGCTCAGGCAGATGACCCTCGATGAAAAGATCGGCCAGCTGCGCCTGATCAGCATCGGCCCGGAAATGCCCCGCGAGCTGATCCGCAAGGAAATCGCCGCCGGCCGCATCGGCGGCACCTTCAACTCCATCACCCGCCCGGAAAACCGTCCGATGCAGGACGCGGCCATGCGCAGCCGCCTGAAGATCCCGATGTTCTTCGCCTACGACGTGATCCACGGCCATCGCACGATTTTCCCGATCAGCCTGGCCCTCGCCTCCAGCTGGGACATGGACGCCATCGGCCGCTCCGGGCGCATCGCCGCCCAGGAAGCCGCCGCCGACAGCCTCGACATCACCTTCGCGCCGATGGTCGACATCTCCCGTGACCCGCGCTGGGGCCGCACCTCCGAAGGCTTCGGCGAAGACACCTACCTGGTGTCGCGCATTGCCGAAGTGATGGTCAAGGCGTTCCAGGGCGCCAGCGCCGCAAATGCCGACAGCATCATGGCCAGCGTCAAGCACTTCGCCCTGTACGGCGCGGTGGAAGGCGGCCGCGACTACAACGTGGTCGACATGAGCCCGGTCAAGATGTACCAGGACTACCTGCCGCCCTACCACGCGGCGATCAAGGCCGGCTCAGGTGGCGTGATGGTGGCGCTCAACTCGATCAACGGCGTGCCCGCCACCGCCAACACCTGGCTGATGAACGATTTGCTGCGCAAGGACTGGGGCTTCAAGGGCCTGGCCGTGAGCGACCACGGCGCGATCTTCGAACTGATCAAGCACGGCGTGGCCAGGGACGGGCGTGAAGCCGCCAAGCTGGCGATCAAGGCCGGCATCGACATGAGCATGAACGACACGTTGTACGGCAAGGAACTGCCGGGGCTGCTCAAGTCCGGCGAGATCGAACAGAGCGACATCGACAACGCCGTGCGCGAAGTGCTCGGCGCCAAGTACGACATGGGCCTGTTCAAGGACCCGTACCTGCGCATCGGCAAGGCTGAGGACGACCCGGCCGACACCTATGCCGACAGCCGCCTGCACCGTGCCGATGCCCGCGACATTGCGCGCCGCAGCCTGGTGTTGCTGAAGAACCACAACCAGACCCTGCCCCTGAAAAAATCCGCGACCATCGCCCTCGTTGGCCCGCTGGCCAAGGCCCCGATCGACATGATGGGCAGCTGGGCGGCGGCCGGCAAGCCGGAACAGTCGGTGACCCTGCTTGACGGCATGAACGCCGTGATCGGCGAAAAGGGCAAGATCCTCTATGCCCGCGGCGCCAACATCACCGGCGACAAGGCGGTGCTCGACTACCTCAACTTCCTCAACTTCGATGCCCCGGAAGTGGTGGATGACCCGCGCCCGGCCCAGGTGCTGATCGATGAGGCGGTGAAGGCTGCGCAGAATGCTGACGTGATCGTCGCGGCCGTGGGCGAGTCCCGTGGCATGTCCCACGAGTCGTCAAGCCGCACCGACCTGAACATCCCGCAAAGCCAGCGCGACCTGATCAAGGCCCTCAAGGCCACCGGCAAGCCGTTGGTGCTGGTGCTGATGAACGGCCGGCCGCTGTCGATTCTCGAAGAGAACCAACAGGCTGACGCGATCCTGGAAACCTGGTTCTCCGGGACCGAAGGCGGCAACGCCATCGCCGACGTGCTGTTCGGTGACTACAACCCGTCGGGCAAGCTGCCAATCACTTTCCCACGCTCCGTGGGGCAGATTCCCACCTACTACAACCACCTGAGCATCGGCCGGCCGTTCACGCCGGGCAAGCCGGGCAACTACACCTCGCAGTACTTCGATGACACCACCGGGCCCCTGTTCCCGTTTGGCTATGGCCTGAGCTACAGCACATTCGGCCTGTCGGACATGGCGCTGTCGTCCACTACCCTGAACAAGACCGGCAAGCTCGACGCCAGCGTCACGGTGAAGAATACCGGCAAGGTCGATGGCGAAACCGTGGTGCAGCTGTATATCCAGGACGTGGCCGGCTCAATGATCCGCCCGGTGAAAGAGCTGAAGAACTTCCAGAAAGTCATGCTCAAGGCGGGTGAAGAACGCACCTTGCACTTCACCATCACCGAGGAAGACTTGAAGTTCTACAACGCCCAGCTCAAATTCGCCGCAGAGCCGGGAGAGTTCAATGTACAGATCGGGCTGGATTCCCAGGATGTGCAGCAGCAGAGCTTTGAACTGCTGTAACTGATCGTTCCCACGCTCTGCGTGGGAACGCCGCCCTGGACGCTCTGCGTCACGGTATGCATTCCCACGCAGAGCGTGGGAACGATCCTTAAAGCTGTATGTAGGAGCGAGCTTGCTCGCGAAAAACGTCAACGATAACGCGGGCTTTCTGAATGAACGCGGCGTTTGTGAGTTTTTCGCGAGCAAGCTCGCTCCTACATTTGATTGAGGTGATACAACTAGCCGCGCCGGTCCAGCAGATTCACCACCAACCGATCAATCCAGCCCCACACCCGCTGCTTCACCCGCCGCCACAATGGCCGCGCTTTCCACGCCTCCAGGCTCACCGCCTGGCTTTGCGCAAAATCACGCTCGAAACTGCCCGCCACCGCCTGCGTCAATTCAGGGTCCAGCGCTTCCAGGTTGGCTTCCAGATTGAAGCGCAGATTCCAGTGGTCGAAATTGCACGAGCCAATACTGACCCAGTCATCCACCAGCACCATCTTCAGGTGCAAAAAGCACGGCTGGTATTCAAATATCTGCACGCCTGAACGCAGCAGACGCGGGTAATAGCGATGCCCGGCGTAGCGCACCGACGGGTGATCGGTACGCGGGCCGGTGAGCAGCAAACGCACATCCACACCGCGCCCGGCCGCCCGGCGCAAGGCGCGGCGCACGCTCCAGGTGGGCAGGAAATACGGCGTGGCCAGCCAGATACGGGTCTTGCTGCTGTTCAGGGCGCGGATCAGCGATTGCAAAATATCACGATGCTGACGAGCGTCGGCATACGCAACGCGACCAAGACCGGGCCCGGTGGCAGGCACCTTGGGCAAGCGCGGCAAACCGAAATGGGTCGCCGGTTTCCACTCCCGACGTGCCGCGTTGGCGTGCCACTGGCGGTCGAACAAAGCCTGCCAATCCAGCACCAGCGGGCCGCTGATCTGCACCATCACTTCATGCCAGTCGGCCGTGTCTTGCCCCGGCGTCCAGAACTCATCGGTAACGCCGGTCCCGCCGATCACCGCGACGTCCTGGTCAATCAGCAACAGCTTGCGGTGGTCGCGGTACAGGTTGCGCATCCAGCGTCGCCAGCTCAGGCGATTGTAGAAACGCAGCTGCACACCCGCGTCGGTCAAGCGCTTGCGCAGTCCGAGGGTAAACGCCAGGCTGCCGTAATCATCGAACAGGCAGCGCACCTGCACCCCACGCTCGGCCGCGAGCACCAGCGCCTGCACCATCGCTTCGGCACAGGCCCCGGCTTCCACCAAATACAACTCCAGATCCACCTGCCGCTCGGCGCGAGCGATGCCCACCAGCATCTGCGGGAAAAAATTCGGTCCGTCGATCAACAGCTCGAAACGGTTGGCGCTGCGCCACGGGAACACCGCGCCGCCCATGTCAGCGCGCCGTGAAGATCAGTACCGCACCCACCGGCACCGACAAACTGATCGACTTCAACCCCGCCGCCTTGCGCAACGCGGCCACACCCGGTTGCAGCTCGAAATCTTCGGCGCGCACCACCACCGGCTCCAGGGTCACGACCTGAAAGCGCCGGTCATCCAGACGCGTGGCCAACAGCTCGGCGTTGTAGGTATGGGTCTTACCATGCAAGGTAATGCTCAGCGGCAGGCGCAATTCCAATTGCGCGCCGGACGCCAAGTCATTGATCGGTTGCAGGTTGATCTGCGTGCTGATCAACGCTTCGGGAAACTGCTTGATCTGAAACAGCTCCTTACGCATGCGCTCGTCACGCAGCGGGATACCACTGTTGATCGACTCCAGCTCCACCTGCACCTGGGCCGCGCCCTGGCCGTCGACCTTGCCGTGCAGCACCAGGAAGCGGTGCACTTCTGCAATCTCGGTATTTTTGGTGGTGACAAAGGACAGGCGTGAGGATTCGTTATCCAGGTACCAGTCGGCGTGGGCAGGCACGGCTGCGGCGGCCAAGAGGGCGAAGGCCAAGGGTTTGATTGACATTGAAGACTCGCGGGGAAAAACCTGAGCGAACCTTAAGCGCAATCTCCCAAGCGGCGCAAATCCAATGTGGGAGGGGGCTTGCCCCCGATGACGGTGGATCAGCAACACATCCAGTGACTGACACTCTGCCATCGGGGGCAAGCCCCCTCCCACAGAGAATCTTTGGTGTGTCAGGGGTTGAGGCGGCAGCCTTGGCGATCACCTAACCATCGCGCCGTGTGCGTACGCCCCAACCCACTCGCCGTCACTTCACTGCGTTCCGGCGTGTCGGTAAACGCACTGGTCGGCACGTACTGCTTCACATACCCCAGGCAATACTGCGCCGGGTTGTTCTGCACGTACCGGCACGAGCAATACTCCTTGGCCGTGTACGCCGCGATGATGTCGGGGAAGGCTTGCAGGTTGACGCGCTCGTGCCAGATCCAGCCCAACACTGCGAGCAGGAGCACCAGCAAAACGCTGACAAACGGATGACGGCGGATCATGACCGCACCGCCGCCAGCACGCGCTTGAGCAGTTCGTTATGCCGGTAGCTGCCGTCGCGGTCATCGCCGTAGCGCACGATCACCAGGTGTTCGTCGGGCAGCACAAACAGTGCCTGGCCCCAATGCCCCAGTGCAGCGAAGGTGTCGGCCGGCGCGTCGGGCCAGGGCTGGGGCGCGCCCTTGTTGAGCCACCATTGGCCGCCGGGCACAGCGTCATCCTGGCCCGCTTTGTATTTGTCGAATGGCTGCCGATTGAAGGCCACCCACGCTTTGGGCAGCAACTGTTGCTCACCCCAGCGTCCGTCCCGGGCCATCAGCAAGCCGACCCGCGCCAGGTCGCGAGCGGTGAGGTAGGCGTAGGACGAGGCGACGAAGGTTTCGTCGGCATCGGTTTCCCACGTCGCGTTGCGAATGCCCAATGGCTTGAACAGCGCATCCCACGGATAGCTCATGTACGCCTTGTGGCCGAGCATCCCTTTAAGCGCAGCGGACAGAATGTTGCTGTCGCCGCTGGAATAGCGAAACGCCTGGCCGGGTTCGGCGGCTGCCTCGGTATCGGCGGCAAATTGCGCCATATCCCCACGCCCACGGGTGTAAAGCATCGCCACGACAGAAGACTTCAACGGGGCGTATTCATAGTCCTCCTGCCAATCCAACCCCGAAGCCCAATGCAGCAAGTCGGCCATGCTGACCTTGGGGTGCTGTTTCATCGGCGAATAGAAGCGCGCGACGGGGTCGGTGAGCTTGAAGCGCCCTTCACCGTAGGCCACGCCGAGCACCGTGGCCATCAGGCTTTTGCTCACCGACCAGGTCAGGTGCGGGGTGCTGACGGTGGTGGGTGCGGCGTAGCGTTCATAGATGATCACGCCGTCACGAATAACCAGCAGCGCGTCGGTGCGAATGCCTTGGCGGGTGGTGTCGTCACGGGGCGGGAAAGCGTAGGCGTTCAGCGCATCGAAGGCGGGACCTGCCAGGGGTGTGCCCAGGGCCCACTCCTTTTCGGGCCAGACTTCGGCGCGGGCAGTAACGGTGACGAACAGCACAACAACGCACAACAGGCCTCGGACCATGGGCACAAACTCAAGGGGGGCATTCAAGCCCGCGAGCCTAGCGCAGGCCCATGACAGATTTGCGACATGAGGCTTGTCACCCAACCGTCACCGTAACTTCATGGAGATGACACCGAGGCTACATAGCCTGACTTTGGACAACAAAGTCGACTGGCCGCAACCTGGCCGGCACTCGGAGACTCGCTATGACTCAGATCGCCCGCATCAGCGACAAAGGCAATGAACGCCGCCTGCAAGCCGAACGCCTGGTAGGCGCACAGGCCTTGCAGGAAGCCCAGGCCCTGCGGTTCAACGTGTTCAGCGGCGAGTTCAACGCCAAGCTGAAAGGCGCGGAACTGGGTCTGGACATGGATGACTATGATGTTCACTGCAGCCACATTGGCGTGCGGGATTTGAACAGCGGTCGGCTCGTCGCTACCACGCGTTTGCTCGACCACCAGGCCGCCAGCACCCTGGGCCGGTTCTACAGCGAGGAAGAGTTCAGCCTGCATGGCTTGCTGCACTTGCAGGGCCCGATCCTGGAAATCGGCCGCACCTGCGTCGACCCGGCCTATCGCAACGGCGGCACCATCGCGGTGTTGTGGGGGGAGTTGGCCGAGGTACTCAACCAGGGTGGCTACAGCTACCTGATGGGCTGCGCGAGCATCCCGATGCACGATGGCGGCATCCAGGCCCACGCGATCATGCAGCGTCTGCGCGAGCGCTACCTGTGCAACGAGCACCTGCGCGCCGAACCGAAGAAACCCCTGCCGGCCCTGGACCTGCCCTCCAACGTCATCGCCGAAATGCCGCCGCTGCTCAAGGCCTATATGCGCCTGGGCGCGAAGATCTGCGGCGAACCGTGCTGGGACGAAGATTTCCAGGTGGCCGATGTGTTCATCCTGCTCAAGCGCGATCAGCTGTGCCCGCGCTACGCGCGCCACTTCAAGGCGGCGATGTGATGGATCGCCTGCGCGTGTACGGGCGCATTGCCCGCGTCCTGCTGGTGGTGGCGCTGGGCCTGAGCATGGCCAGTGTGTTTGGCCTGTTCGAGCGCCTGGGGGTGGCCAACTCAATGGTGCGGCGCCAGCGATGGTCGCGGTTCTTCATGGCCCGGCTGACCAATGCCCTGCCCTTTCGCGTGACGGTGCACGGCGAGCTGCCGCAAACGCCGATGCTGTGGGTGAGCAATCATGTGTCCTGGACGGATATTCCGCTGCTGGGCATGGTCACGCCATTGTCGTTTCTGTCCAAAGCCGAAGTGCGCACCTGGCCGGTGGCCGGCTGGCTGGCGGCCAAGGCCGGCAGCCTGTTCATTCGTCGCGGTTCGGGCGACAGCCAGTTGATCCGCAAGCAGATGACCCGTCATCTGGAACAACGTCACCCGCTGCTGATGTTTCCAGAAGGCACCACCACCGACGGACGCAGCCTGCGCACGTTTCACGGGCGCTTGCTGGCCAGTGCGATCGATGCGGATGTGTCGCTGCAACCGGTGGCGATACGGTATCTGCGCGACGGTCAGGTGGACTCACTGGCGCCGTTCATCGGTGATGATGACTTGCTGTCGCACCTGATGCGGCTGTTCGCCAATGACCAGGGCGATGTGGAGATTCATCTGCTCAAGCCGATTGCCTGCGCCGGGCAGGAGCGCGCCGCACTGGCGTATCAGGCGCAGCAGGCGGTGCAGAAGGCCTTGTTCGGGCCGTTGCCGGAGAGTGAGCAGGCGCATGTGCGACCAGCGTTTGCTGCCTGAACTCTGTGAACACACTCCAAATGTGGGAGGGGGCTTGCCCCCGATAGCAGTGATTCAGTCACTACATACAGTGACTGACACACCGCTATCGGGGGCAAGCCCCCTCCCACATTTAGACCTCAGTGGTCAGCTGGATACGTGCAAAGCTCTGTAATTCAGGGTAGAAAACCCGGAAATCTTCACTCAAAGGCTCATAGAGCTCGCGCAACTCCTGCATCGCAAATCCCAGCGCCTCTGGGTCCGTCAGCCGCCGCGAAATCCCGCGCAGCACCGGCTCCATCACCGCAAACTCACGATAAGACCCCAGCCAGTCATCCGCCGCCATATACGGCGCAATCAGCGCCAGCCGCCCCGGCAACGCAGGTTCTGCGGCGAGCACGCGGTACACCTGTGCGGTGAAGCGTTCCAGCGGCTGATCGGCATACAGCGCCCAATCCCGCGCCAGGCAATGGTCGAAAAACACATCGAGCACGATCCCGGCATAGCGCCTGCGGGTCAGGCTGAAGCGCGACAACGCAGCCCCTACCAACGGGTGGCTGTCCGTGAACCGGTCAATGGAGCGATGCAACTGGATCGCCGCTTCGATTTGCGGGTTGAACTGGCCCTGCAGGCGGCCTTTGACGAAGTCGCCATACAGGCTGCCCAGCAATTGCGCAGGCCGTTGGCCGCCCAGGTGCAGATGTGCGAGATAATTCATGGCGCGCAGTCTACCACTGCGACCAACATATCGTTATAACCCGATATACCGATTCGTGCAGATATCAGATCAAAATCATATTTGTATATCGGGATATGACGATTTAAAGTTCGCCTCATCGCGATATAACGTTTTACGACACCGAGCCCCTGCCATGTCCATCGACCTCGACGAAATAATAAAAGCCCTGGCCCACCCAGTACGACGAGACATCCTTACCTGGCTGAAAGACCCGAAAGTGCAGTTTCCCGAACAACTGCACAACCACGAATACGGCATCTGCGCCGGGCAGATCGACCAGCGCTGCGGCTTGTCCCAGTCGACCGTGTCGGCCCACTTGGCGACCTTGCAACGGGCGGGCCTGATCACCAGCCAGAAAGCCGGACAGTGGCACTTTTTCAGACGCAACGAAGAAACGATCCAAGCCTTCCTCGCAGCGCTCATCAGCGAACTCAGCGCCCCTGCGCCGCAATAAGGAGCCGCAAATGCCGCTCTCATTGCTCATGATTTTCGCGCTGCTGGTGACCCTGATTACTTTCCGCCAGAACGGCAATGCCGACCTGGCCCCCGCGACCAACTGATCAACTTGAAGAGAAGGTACTTTCCCATGACGACTATTTTTGATCCGATAAAACTGGGCGACCTGGAACTGTCGAACCGCATCATCATGGCGCCGCTGACCCGCTGCCGTGCCGACGCCGGCCGCGTGCCCAATGCGCTGATGGCCGAGTATTATGTGCAGCGCGCATCCGCCGGGCTGATCCTCAGCGAAGCCACCTCCGTGACGCCCATGGGCGTGGGTTACCCGGACACGCCGGGCATCTGGTCCAACGACCAGGTGCGCGGCTGGGCCAACATCACCAAGGCCGTGCACGGCGCAGGCGGCAAGATCTTCCTGCAACTGTGGCACGTCGGCCGCATCTCCCATGAGTCATACCTCAATGGCGAGGCCCCGGTGGCACCGAGCGCGGTCCAGGCCAAAGGCCACGTCAGCCTGGTGCGCCCGCTGGCCGACTACCCCACCCCGCGCGCCCTGGAAACCGCTGAAATCGCCGACATCATCGACGCTTACCGCACCGGCGCCGAAAACGCCAAGGCGGCCGGTTTCGACGGCGTGGAAATCCACGGTGCCAACGGCTACCTGCTCGACCAGTTCCTGCAAAGCAGCACCAACCAGCGCACCGACCAATACGGCGGCTCCCTGGAAAACCGTGCGCGCCTGTTGCTGGAAGTGACCGATGCCGCCATCGAAGTGTGGGGCGCCGGCCGCGTGGGCGTGCATCTGGCACCGCGTGCCGACGCCCACGACATGGGCGATGACAACCTGGCGGAAACCTTCACCTACGTCGCCAGCGAACTGGGCAAACGTGGCATCGCCTTCATCTGTTCCCGTGAAAAAGAAGGCGCCGACAGCCTCGGCCCGCAACTGAAAAAAGCCTTCGGCGGCATGTACATCGCCAACGAACGCTTCACCAAAGACAGCGCCAACGCCTGGCTGGCCGCCGGCAAGGCCGATGCGGTGGCCTTCGGCATACCGTTCATTGCCAACCCGGACCTGCCGGCACGCCTGAAGGCCGATGCGCCGCTGAACGAGCCGCACCCGGAAACCTTCTATGGCAAAGGCCCGGTGGGTTATATCGATTATCCAACGCTGCCGATCTAACTGACCGAAACACAAAGCAATGTGGGAGGGGGCTTGCTCCCGATAGCGGAGCTTCAGTCAACACATCAGTGACTGACACACTGCTATCGGGAGCAAGCCCCCTCCTACATTTTTGACCGCATGTTTCGTCTTGGAAACATCACTTCACAGAACCGCAACAATATCGCTACAAAATACTTAGGCGGCTACCTATCAACCGCCCGCCAGCCCGTATATAAAGTCACCCCACAAATCAGGCAAAAGGACGATTGACCGTCCTTGGGCTTTACTGTTGACACAACTGGTCGCAATTACGCATTTTGTCTCAATTGCGCAGGCTCGGACTCAGGCGCAGCATGTCCAGCCCCGCGTCCACCCAGCGCTCGGCGTCCTGATGCAGTTGAAAGCTTTCAGGCACCAGCAGCCACTGGCCGATAAGGCCGTGGATGTAGGCATGAATGCACACCGCAGCACGGTTGGTATCAAGGCTTTCCGGTAATTGCCCGCGATGCACCGCGTTACGCAACGTCAGGCCGATACGCAGGTTGCACTCCAGGCTATGGGCCTGGCGCTGGCGGCGCATGTCACACATTTCATCGGTGAACTCGCACTTATGAAACAGGATCTCGTTGATGCGCCGGGTTTTCGGGTCCAGGGCCACTTGATGATAGAGATGAATCAGCAGTTTGCGCATGCACCCCAACGGATCGACCTCATCCTCGCTTTCACTGGCCCGGGCCAATTCATCCAGGGGTTCGTGCAGCGTGTCGAGCAGGGCTTGCAGCAAATCGGACTTGTTACTGAAATGCCAGTAGATGGCACCGCGCGTCACGCCGGCCAGGGCGGCGATGTCCGCCAGCGTGGTCCGTGCAACGCCACGTTCATAAAAGGCTTGCTCGGCGGCTTGGAGGATCTGGCTGCGCGTTTCCTGAGCTTCCTCTTTGGTGCGACGAACCATGGCAGTAAAACCTCAATCAGAACACTGGGGACTATCGTTAACGCAACGTTAATAGACGTGAACGATCATCTGAATAATTGTGGGACGACACCGTCATGGGCGCCGAACGTACTAAAATCGAGGCTTTGGGCGCTGCTTTGTCAACATTCCGCCCTGCCTGTCAAGAGTTTACAAACAACCATGAACGTAAGTATATTGCGTAGCAAGCTACTTATCTACTCACGGCTTGTTTTTTACCCTTCCACACTTCTTGTGCGCACTCTGCGCGCCTGACCCGAGGATCTTCATGCAACTTAAGCCAGCTGTTACCGCTCTGGTCACTGCCGTCGCCCTGGCATCGCTGCTCAGCGGATGTAAAAAGGAAGAAGCGGCTCCGCCCGCTCAAACCCCTCAGGTCGGCGTGGTCACCATTCAACCGCAAGCCTTTACCCTGACCACCGAGCTGCCGGGCCGCACCACGGCCTTCCGCATTGCCGAAGTGCGCCCGCAGGTGAACGGCATCATTCTCAAGCGCCTGTTCAAGGAAGGCGCCGACGTGAAGGAAGGGCAGCAGCTCTACCAGATCGATCCATCGGTGTATGAAGCCACGCTCAAGAGCGCCCAGGCCAAGCTGACGCAGACCAAATCGATCACCGATCGCTACAAGCAACTGGTCGATGAGCAAGCCGTCAGCCGCCAGGAATACGACACCGCCGTCGCCAACCGCATGACGGCCGAGGCCGACCTGCAGAATGCGCAGATCAATGTGCGCTACACCAAAGTGTTCGCGCCGATCTCCGGGCGCATCGGCCGTTCCGCGGTCACCGAAGGCGCACTGGTCAGCAACGGCCAAGCCGATGCCATGGCTGTGATCCAGCAGTTGGACCCGATCTACGTTGACGTCACCCAGTCCTCGGCCGAAATGCTGAAACTGCGTCGTGACCTGGAAAGCGGCCAACTGCAAAAATCCGGCGACAACGCCGCCATGGTCAAGCTGACCCTGGAAGACGGCAGCGACTACGGCCAGCAAGGCAAACTGGAGTTCTCTGAAGTGTCGGTCGACCAGACCACCGGTTCCGTGACCCTGCGCGCCGTGTTCCCCAACCCCAACCATGTGCTGCTGCCGGGTATGTTCGTGCACGCCCAACTGCAAGCCGGTGTGAACAGCAAGGCCATTCTCGCGCCGCAACAGGGCGTGACCCGTGACCTCAAGGGCACTCCGACGGCCCTGATCGTCAACGCCGACAACAAGGTCGAGCAGCGTGAACTGGTGGCCAACCGTACCGCCGGCGCCTATTGGCTGGTGGAGAAAGGCCTCAACGCGGGCGATCGCGTCATCACCGAAGGCTTGCAGTACGTCAAGCCGGGCGCCGAGGTGAAAGTCACCGAAGCCGGCAACGCCAAGCCCGCCGGTTCTGCCGCTCCTGCTGCCGCTGCCGGCAAAGGGGAGTAATCCATGTCGAAATTTTTTATCGACCGTCCCATTTTCGCCTGGGTAATTGCCCTGGTGATCATGCTGGTCGGGGCACTGTCGATCCTGAAGCTGCCCATCAACCAATACCCGGCCATCGCGCCAACCGCCATTGATATCCAGGTGACCTACCCAGGCGCGTCCGCACAAACCGTGCAGGACACCGTGGTGCAGGTGATCGAGCAACAACTCAATGGTATCGACAACCTGCGCTATGTGGCCTCGGACAGTAACTCCGACGGCAGCATGACTATTACCGCGACGTTCAACCAGGGTACCAACCCGGACATCGCCCAGGTTCAGGTGCAGAACAAGCTGAACCTGGCGACCCCACTGCTGCCGCAGGAAGTGCAGCAGCAGGGTATCCGCGTGACCAAGTCGGTGAAGAACTTCCTGATGGTGATCGGTCTGGTGTCGGAAGACGGCAGCATGACCAAGGACGACCTCTCCAACTACATCGTGTCCAACATCCAGGACCCGATTTCCCGTACCTCGGGTGTGGGTGACTTCCAGGTCTTCGGTTCGCAGTACGCCATGCGTATCTGGCTCGACCCGGCCAAGCTGAACAACTTCCAGCTCACCCCGGTGGATGTCAGCAACGCCATCAAGGCTCAGAACGTGCAGGTGGCCACCGGCCAACTGGGCGGTCTGCCTGCCCTGCCCGGCACTCAATTGAACGCCACCATCATCGGCAAGACGCGTCTGCAAAGCGCCGAAGAATTCGCCAAGATCCTGATGAAAGTGAATCCCGACGGCTCGCAAGTGCGCCTGGGCGACGTTTCGCGTATTGAACTGGGCGGCCAGAACTACAGCATCAGCGCGCAATTCAACGGTAAGCCGGCGTCCGGTATGGCGATCAAGCTGGCCGCCGGGGCGAACGCCCTGGACACCGGTAAAGCGATCCGCGCCACCGTGGCGTCCCTGGAACCGTTCTTCCCGCCCGGCATGAAAGCCGTGGTGCCGTACGACACGACCCCGGTAGTGACCGAATCGATCTCCGGTGTGGTGCACACCCTGGTCGAAGCGATCGTGCTGGTGTTCCTGGTGATGTTCCTGTTCCTGCAGAACTTCCGCGCCACCATCATCACCACCATGACCGTACCGGTGGTATTGCTGGGTACGTTCGGGATCCTGGCGGCGTTCGGTTTCACCATCAACACCCTGACCATGTTCGGCATGATCCTGGCCATCGGCTTGCTGGTGGACGATGCCATCGTCGTGGTGGAAAACGTCGAACGGGTCATGGCCGAGGAGCACCTGTCGCCCAAGGAAGCGACCATCAAGTCCATGGGCCAGATCCAGGGCGCCCTGGTGGGTATTGCCCTGGTACTCTCGGCGGTATTGCTGCCGATGGCCTTCTTCGGCGGCTCCACCGGCGTGATCTACCGGCAGTTCTCCATCACCATCGTGTCGGCGATGGCGTTGTCGGTACTGGTTGCCCTGATCTTCACCCCGGCCCTGTGCGCCACCATGCTCAAGGCGATCGATCCGGAGAAGCACGGCCAACCCAAGCGCGGCTTCTTCGGCTGGTTCAACCGCACTTTCGACAGCGGCGTACTCAAGTACGAGCGCGGCGTGGGCGGGATGATCAAGCACAAGATCCCGGCTTTCATCGTGTATGCGCTGATCCTGGCCGGCATGATCTGGATGTTCACCCGTATCCCGAGCGCGTTCCTGCCTGAAGAAGACCAGGGCGTGATCTTTGCCCAGGTACAGACCCCCGTGGGCGCCTCGGCCGAGCGTACGCAAAAAGTCATCGACGACATGCGCGCCTTCCTGCTGCATGACAAGGAAGGCGAGCCAGGCGAAGGCAAGGCCGTGAAGTCGGTATTTACCGTGAACGGTTTCAACTTCGCCGGTCGCGGCCAGAGCTCGGGCCTTGCATTCGTGATGCTCAAGCCGTGGGACGAGCGTGATTCGTCGCAGTCGGTATTCGAAGTGGCCAAGCGGGCCCAGGGTTACTTCTTCGGGGCCTTCAAGGACGCCATGGTATTTGCCATCGTGCCGCCTTCGGTTCTGGAACTGGGTAACGCCACCGGCTTCGACGTGTTCCTGCAAGACCAGGGTGGTGTCGGCCACGACAAGCTGATGGCAGCGCGTAACCAGTTCCTCGGTGCGGCGGCCCAAAGCAAGATACTGGCAGGCGTGCGCCCCAACGGCGTGAACGATGAGCCGCAGTACGAACTGACCGTCGATGACGAGAAAGCCAGCGCCCAGGGCATCAGCCTGTCGGACATCCAGCAGACCCTGGCCATCGCGCTGGGCGGCAGCTACATCAACGACTTCATCGACCGTGGTCGGGTGAAGAAGGTGTATGTGCAGGGTGATGCGGCCAGCCGTATGTCGCCGGAAGACCTGGACAAATGGTTCGTGCGCGCCGACTCCGGGAAGATGGTGCCACTGTCGGCCATCTCGTCGGGCAAGTGGATCTACGGCTCGCCCAAGCTCTCGCGTTATAACGGTGTAGCGGCCATGGAAATCCTCGGCACCCCGGCGCCTGGCTACAGTACCGGTGACGCGATGGCGGAAGTCGAGCGCATTGCCAAGGAACTGCCGGCCGGCGTCGGCTATGCCTGGACGGGCCTGTCGTACGAAGAACGTCTGTCCGGCTCCCAGGCGCCTGCGTTGTATGCCTTGTCGCTGCTGGTGGTGTTCCTGTGTCTCGCGGCACTGTATGAAAGCTGGTCGATCCCGATTGCGGTGATCCTGGTGGTACCGCTGGGTGTGATCGGTGCACTGATCGCCACCAGCATGCGCGGCTTGTCCAACGACGTGTTCTTCCAGGTGGGCTTGCTGGTCACGGTGGGCCTGGCGGCGAAAAACGCGATCCTGATCGTGGAGTTCGCCAAGGAGTTGCACGAGCAAGGCAAGGGCATTGTCGAGGCGGCCATCGAGGCGTCCCGCATGCGTCTGCGCCCGATCATCATGACGTCCATGGCGTTCGTGCTCGGCGTACTGCCGCTGGCGATTTCCAGCGGCGCAGGCTCGGGCAGCCAGCATGCAATCGGTACCGGTGTGATCGGCGGTATGATCACCGCAACGGTTCTGGCGATCTTCTGGGTGCCGCTGTTCTACGCAACCGTGTCTTCGGCCGGCGAACGCAAAAAGAAACACACCACTGAAACTCCTAAAGAGGCTGGCCAATGAGCAAGTCGCTACTTTCCTTAGCCGTCACCGCCTTCGTGCTCAGTGGCTGCTCGCTTATCCCTGACTACCAGCGCCCCGAAGCGCCGGTAGCGGCGCAGTTCCCGCAGGGGCCGGCGTACTCGTCGGCCCAGGCGCCGGGCCAGGCTGCCGCCGAGCAGGGCTGGAAGCAGTTTTTCCATGACCCTGCCCTGCAGCAACTGATCCAGACCGCGCTGGTGAACAACCGTGACCTGCGCGTCGCGGCCCTGAACATCGACGCTTATGCGGCGCAGTACCAGATCCAGCGTGCCGACCTGTTCCCGGCCGTCTCGGCCACCGGCAGCGGCAGCCGCTCGCGTACTCCGGCGCGGTTGTCGCAGACCGGCGAATCGAGCATCTCCAGCCAATACTCGGCGGGCCTGGGGATCAGCGCTTATGAGCTGGACCTGTTTGGTCGCGTGCGCAGCCTGAGCGAAGAAGCATTGCAGAAGTACTTCGCCACCGAAGAAGCGCGGCGCAGCACCCAGATCAGCCTGGTGGCCAGTGTGGCCAATGCCTACCTGACCTGGCAGGCCGACAAGGAACTGCTCAAGCTGACCCAGGACACGCTCGGCGCGTTCGAGCAAAGCTTCAAGCTGACCTCGCGCAGCAACGAAGTCGGCGTGGCTTCGGCCCTCGACCTCAGCCAGGCGCGCACCTCGGTGGAAAACGCCCGGGTGCAGCTTGCCCGCTATACGCGCCAGGTGGCCCAGGATGAAAACAGCCTGACCCTGCTGCTGGGCACCGGCCTGCCGGCGAATATCGCCAGCAAGCCACTGTCCGATGACCTGCTCAGCGAAGTCCCCGCCGGCCTGCCGTCGGACCTGCTGCAACGGCGTCCCGACATCGTTCAGGCCGAGTACAACCTCAAGGCCGCCAACGCCAATATCGGTGCGGCCCGCGCGGCGTTCTTCCCGAGCATCAGCCTGACCGCCAGCGCCGGTACCGCCAGCCCGAACCTGGGTGGCCTGTTCAAGGGCGGCTCGGGCACCTGGTCGTTCGCACCGCAGATCAACATCCCGATCTTCAACGCCGGTAGCCTGCGCGCCAGCCTGGACTACTCGAAGATCCAGAAAGAGATCAACGTGGCCAACTACGAGAAGGCGATCCAGACCGGCTTCCAGGAAGTCTCCGACGGCCTCGCTGCGCGTCAGACCTACAAGCAGCAACTGGACGCCCAACGTGGCTTCGTCGCCGCCAACCAAGATTACTACCGCCTGGCCGAGCGTCGCTACCGCATTGGTGTCGACAGTAACCTGACCTTCCTGGACGCCCAGCGCCAACTGTTCAGCGCCCAGCAATCGCTGATCACCGACCGCCTGGCGCAGCTGACCAGCGAGGTCAACCTGTACAAGGCCCTCGGCGGTGGCTGGAACGAGCAGACGGCCAAGAACGAGCCGGTGAAAGAAGAAGCACCGGCGCTGAAGTTGTTCTGATCGCGCTGATGCAGATGAAACCGCTTCCCTTACCGGAAGCGGTTTTTTTTTGCCATGTCACTAACCCTTGCGAACCAAAGGTGGGCGCTGGCTTGCCTTCCCTTCAACCTTTCAGGGTAAGATTGGTAACAGATTCTTACAGACCACAGAGGGAGCTTGTCGTAATGATCGTAGGCATTGACCTGGGCACGACCAATAGCCTGGCCGCCGTGTGGCGCGGCGATGCCGCCGAAATGGTGCCCAATGCCCTTGGCCAGTTGCTGACCCCAAGCGTGGTAGGCCTGGATGATCAAGGCCGTATCCTGGTGGGCCAAGCCGCCAAGGAACGCCTGCATACTCACCCGCACCTGACCACGTCGCTGTTCAAGCGCTACATGGGCAGTGCCACCGAAGTGCGCCTGGGCGACCGCTCGTTCCGCCCCGAAGAGCTGTCGGCGCTGGTCCTCAAAAGCCTCAAGGAAGACATCGAGCGCACCTATGGCCAAACCGTCACCGAAGCGGTGATCAGCGTGCCCGCCTACTTTAGCGACGGCCAACGCAAAGCCACGCGCATTGCCGGTGAACTGGCGGGGCTCAATGTTGAAAAACTGATCAACGAACCCACCGCCGCCGCCTTGGCTTATGGCTTGCACCAGCGTGACAAGGAAACCTCGTTCCTGGTTTTCGATCTCGGCGGCGGCACCTTTGACGTGTCGATCATCGAGCTGTTCGACGGTGTGATGGAAGTACGCGCCAGCGCCGGCGACAACTTCCTGGGCGGCGAAGACTTCGACACGTTGTTGCTGGAACACTTCGTCGACAGCCAGCGCAATGCCCAGGGTTTCCCGCCCACCCGCAGTGTGTTGCAAGCCCTGCGTCGCGAAGCCGAGCGCGTGCGCAAAGCCTTGGGCCAGGACGACAGCGCCGAGTTCGCCCTGCGTATCGATGGCCAGCAGTGGGTCACAACCATCACCCAGGCCGAACTCGCCAAGCTCTACACGCCCTTGTTGGAACGCCTGCGCGCACCGATTGAACGCGCCCTGCGAGACGCACGCATTCGGGTCGGTGACCTGGATGAAATCCTGCTGGTCGGCGGCACCACGCGCATGCCGCTGGTGCGCAAACTGGCCGCGGGTTTGTTCGGGCGTTTCCCGTCCATCAGCCTCGACCCGGACCAGGTGGTCGCCCACGGCGCGGCGATCCAGGCCGCGCTCAAGGCCCGCTCGGCGGCACTGGAAGAAATCGTGCTGACCGACGTCTGCCCCTACACCCTCGGTATCGAAACCTCGAACCAGTACGGCGGCCATATCGAAAGCGGGCATTATCTGCCGCTGATCGAACGCAACAGCAGCGTGCCGGTGAGCCGGGTCAAAAGCGTGGTCACGCTCTACGACGACCAGCCCCGCGTGCTGCTGAAAATCTACCAGGGCGAAAGCCGTCTGGTGAAAGACAACATCGAACTGGGCCAGTTGGAAATCCCCGTGCCCAAGCGCAAGGCTGGCGAAGTCTCACTGGACGTGCGCTTCACCTACGACAACAACGGTTTGCTCGAAGCTCAGGTGAACATTCCGCTGACCGGCGAGCAGCACTCGCTGGTGATCGAAAACAATCCTGGCGTGCTCAGCCCGCAAGAGATCCAGCAACGCCTGCAAGCGTTGGCATTGTTGAAAATTCACCCGCGCGACCAGCAGGTCAACACCGTGCTGACCGCCCGCCTCGAACGGCTCTACCAGGAAAGCCTGGGCGAGCTGCGCGAGCAACTCGGACACTGGGCCGCGCAGTTTCAGCAAGTGCTCGACACCCAGGACGAGCGCCGCATCCGTGAGGCCCGCAGCGAACTGACCCGACAACTTGAGCAACTCGATAACGGGTTCTGGCGCTGAAGGAAATCCACATGGACTGTTGGACAGTGTTGCAATTGGCGGACGATGCCGACGAACGGACCATCAAGCGAACCTACGCGCGACTGCTGAAAAGCTGCCGCCCGGACGATGATCCCGAAGGGTTCCAGCGTCTGCGCGAAGGCTATGAGGCTGCATTGGGGTACGCACGCTGGCGTGCAGACAACGAAGAGGAAGAGCGCGCAACTGCCGTTGTCGAACAGACCGACAGCCACCTCAAGGATTTGGCCGAGCTGATAGATGTCCGTCCCTTGAGCCCCGCGCCCTTTGAAGCGCCAAAACCTGACCCGGTCCACGGGTTGCTCACCGGCCTCAACGCCGACAACCTCGATGAACGCTGGGCCCAGGCCCGGCAACAGGACTGCAGCGACGCCTTCCAGGCCGGCCTGCTGCGCCACTGCTTTGAAGCCCCCGGCGAGCGCAGTGCAATTACCCGTTGGGCGATGCAACATCTGGAATGGCTGACACCCTGGCAACGGGTGGCCATGACGCCATGGCAGCACGATGCACTGACCAGTGAGCTGTTGCAGGACTATCGCCTCAACTTGCAGGAACTGCTGGAGCAAAAGGCCGAGCGCGAGTTCATCATCCAACTGACGCACTACAACGAGCAAGCCTGGCTGCGGGTGTTCGATCAGCAGCAACAGTGGCAACACATTATTCTGCAACTGCTGCACGACACCCAATGGAGCGTGCCGCTGTTTGAACGCGTATGCCAGGCCTTTGGCTGGGACGACCAGAAAGGCGTGTTTGCGGAACCCGCGTGGATGTGGCGCAGCCTGGTGTCGCGTTGCGAGCAGGAAAGCTTTTATATCAGCCTCCAAGACAAAGCCCAGGACACCCGGCGCACCTGCGCCGATGCCCTGGCCGCGCGCTTGTTGCTTACGCCCATGACCGCAACCCAACAGATGCGCATCATCGGCAGGTTTGGCCAAAACGAATGGAACGCTTGCCAGCATCTGGGCGAAACCCTGACCTGGCGTTATCCGCAGTTGATCGAACGCCTGCCCCAAAGCGACCTGTTCTTCTGGCGCAAATTCGTCCCACGACCGATTTACGCCCATGTGCTTATCCGGCTCTGGGCGATCTTTGCCTTGGCCGCTGTCCTGAACCTCGTTCACGTTGAAGCCGAAAAGCTGGACTTCGGGGTTGTACTCATCTTAGTGGTATTGGCGATCTTGCCGGCCGCGGTCTTCTTTCGGATCACGCAGATGTGGGCCGGGATGAGTGCGTCCTTTGTAGTTGCGGACGTGTGGCTGAGCCAGTATTTGATCCCTAAACGCGTCAACCCCAACCAGTATTGGCTGGTGTTACGCCACGGCATCCCGCAATTGGCCATGCTCGCGGTGTGCGGGCTGGCACTGGGCATTCTGGGAGCGATTACGTATGCCGGGATGCTGCTGATCAACCTGCTGCACAGCAAACGCATCGGCCACATGGGTGAGAAAAGTCTGAAATTTCCGTGGCTCAATGGCCTGCATTGGGCCTTCTGGAGCCCGCTGCAAGTGGTATTCCTGGTGGTGATGGTGGCGGTGATCATCGCCGCGCAGCATTACCTGCCAGCGGTGCCATGGTCCCATATCGACCTGCCCAAACGGTAACGAGACGCTCGGGCCTGAGCGTATTGCGCAGGCCCGCAACTTGCGTTCGATCATCGCACACAACCCGCTCTCCCCCACTTTCATCGCCCCCGTACCGCCCCGCACCATGGCCCGCACCTGCATAACCCCAATAACAACAGGTCCAACACCATGAGCACGTTCCGCCCGCGCCAGCTATTGCTGGCAACCGCTGTCGCCAGCCTTGCCCTGCCCGTCGTCGCCGAAGAACACGGCTTTCTCGAGGACGCCAGCGCCAACCTCAACCTGCGCAATTTCTTCTTCAACCGCAATTACACCAACCCGACCAAAACCCAGGGCGGCGCGCAGGAGTGGACGCAAAGTTTCATCCTCGACGCCAAGTCCGGGTTCACTCAAGGCACGGTCGGTTTCGGTGTCGACGTGCTGGGTTTGTACTCGCTCAAGCTCGATGGCGGGCGTGGCACCGGTGGCACGCAGTTATTGCCGCTGGACCACGACGGCCGCCCAGCCGATGCGTTCGGTCGCCTGGGCGTGGCCTTCAAGGCGCGGGTTTCCAGGACTGAAGTGAAAGTCGGCGAATGGATGCCGGTGCTGCCGATTTTGCGCTCGGACGATGGTCGCTCATTGCCGCAGACCCTGCGCGGCGGGCAGATCACGTCAAAGGAAATCGATGGCCTGACCCTGTATGGCGGTCAGTTCCGTGCCAACAGCCCGCGGGACGACAGCAGCATGCGCGACATGTCGATGACCGGCAAAACCGCGTTCACGTCCGATCGCTTCAACTTCCAGGGTGCCGAATACGCCTTCAACGACAAACGCACGCAAGTCGGAGTGTGGAATGCCCAGCTCAAGGACATCTACCGCCAGCAGTTCGTCAATCTGATTCACAGCCAGCCCGTGGGCGACTGGACCCTGGGCGCCAACCTGGGGTTCTTCTACGGCAAGGACGACGGCAGCGCCCGGGCAGGTGAGCTGGACAACAAGACCTGGTCAGGCCTGCTCTCCGCCCGTTACGGCGGCAACACCTTCTATGTCGGCCTGCAAAAACTCACCGGCAACAGCGCCTGGATGCGTGTTAACGGCACCAGCGGCGGCACTCTGGCCAACGACAGCTATAACTCGAGCTACGACAACGCCGAGGAAAAATCCTGGCAGGTTCGCCACGACTACAACTTCGCCGCCCTTGGCGTACCGGGCCTTACCCTGATGAACCGCTATATCAGCGGCAGCAACGTGCACACCGGCACGGTGACCGACGGCAAGGAATGGGGGCGCGAAAGCGAATTGGGCTACACCGTACAAAGCGGCAGCCTGAAAAACCTGACCCTGCGCTGGCGCAACTCCAGCATGCGGCGTGACTACAGCAACAATGAGTTCGATGAAAACCGGTTGATCGTCAGCTACCCGATAAGTCTGCTGTAAACCGGCGCCGCAGTTACTGTATGGTGCGCGCCTGCCGCTGCTGATCGCCCCAGCAGCGGCCTCTCATTCGAGCCCGCGCACAGCATGAAAACCTTCGCCTCCGCTATCGCAGTGTTCGCCCTGGCCCTGAGCCTGGGCGGCTGTATCGGCTCGCCCATCGCCCTGACGCCGCAGACCGAGCATCGCCTGCAGGCCCGGGCGCCAATCCGTTTCCTGCTGACCTTCGATGACGGCCCCAGCGCCTCGGGCTACAACAACCCGAGCCGTTCAGTGGTGGCCGATTTGGCCGATAACCCGGTATCGCCAGGGATCAAGGCGGTGTTCTTTCTACAGACCCAAGCCGCCCGTTCAGGTGGCAGCGCGCGGGGCCGCAAGACCATGGTGCGTGAGTATGCCGCCGGCCATGTGCTGGCCTTCCACACGGCGACGACGTTTCATACCAATCATCGCTGGCTCAGTGACGCCGAGCTGGAACGCACCCTGACCCAGGGCGCGGCGGACATCGCCGCCATCACCGGCACGCCGCCCCTGCTGGTGCGACCACCGTTCTGGAACTACGATCACCGCACATTCGCCGCCTACCGACGCCACGGCATGCAGGTGCTGTTGACCGACCTGAGTGCCAACGACGGCAAGATCTGGGGCTTCAACGGCAGCCCACGCCGTCGCGCCAACCTGTACCGCCAGCTGTCAGTGGTGCGTGAGCGCATCGCATTGGGTGAGTTGCCGACGGTGGACGGCGTGATACCGGTGGTGGTGACCTTCCATGACATCAACCGCTACACCGCACGGCATCTGCAGGAGTACCTGCAGATCCTGATGGACAGCGCCCGCATCAACGGCCTGAAGACCGCCGCCGAGCCCTTCTACACCGACACCGCCACCCTGCAACGCGCGGCGCTGGCCCGCACGGTCAGGGAGGTGAACGAGCCGGTGCATCTGCCGGGGGTGTGGAATTGGCTGTGGGATGCCGATACCAACTGACCTCCACAGTCAATGAAGCCCTGTAGGAGCGAGCTTGCTCGCGAAAAACGTCAACGATAACGCGTACTTTCTGAATGAACGCGGTGCCTGTGAGTTTTTCGCGAGCAAGCTCGCTCCTACAGACGGCATCAGGGCAAGCCCCCTCCCACATTTTGAACGCATTTCAACTCAGGGTTGGCGCGACTCGATACCCAACTCATCCCACACCGACTCGGCCAGATGAAACGTCGCATTCGCCGCCGGTATCCCGCAATAAATCGCGCTTTGCATCAGCACTTCCTTGATCTCGGCGCGGGTCACGCCGTTGCTGGCGGCGGCACGTAAATGCAGCTTCAACTCTTCGGTGCGGTTCATGCCGATCAGCATCGCGATGGTGATCAGGCTGCGGGTATGCCGTGGCAAACCCGGGCGGGTCCAGATATCGCCCCACGCATGGCGAGTGATCATCTCCTGAAACTCGCTGTTGAACTCGGTCAGGGCATTGAGGCTGCGCTCCACATGGGCGTCGCCCAGCACTTCACGGCGCACTTGCAGCCCCTCGGCATAACGTTGTTTCTCGTCCACGAAAAGCTCCTCAGCGACCCAGCAGAAATTCAATCACGCGGTCGCTGAACGCAGCGCCGGCTTGTACATTGGACAGATGCGCCGCATAGAACTCGGCGTATTCGGCGCCCTTCACATGGTTCTGGATAAAGTGACCGCCGGCGGGTGGTGTCACCGCGTCTTCCGTGCCGGCAATCACCAGGGTGGGCACTTTGATCGACGCCAACTGATGACGGAAATCCGCATCGCGCACCGCCGCGCAGTTGGCGGCATAGCCTTGGGGCGAGGTGGCCGCGAGCATGTCGGTGATCTGCTCGGCCTGGTGGGGGTTGGCCGCGGCAAAATCGGCGGTGAACCAGCGTGCAATCGAGGCATCACGCAGTGCAACCATCGCCGCCGCGCCATCGCGCAACACCGTTTCGATACGCGGGTTCCACACCTCAGGCGTGCCGATCCTGGCAGCGGTGTTGCAGACCACCAGGCGATCGAGCCGCGTGCCGGCGTTGATGCCCAGCCATTGGCCGATCAGCCCGCCCATGGACAACCCACAGAAATGGGCACGTTGGATGCCCAGCGTATCCAACAGCGCCAGCACATCCTGGCCCAACTGTTCGATGCTGTAGGGCCCCTCGGTGACCAGGGATTTGCCATGGCCGCGGGTATCGAAGCGCAGCACGCGAAAATGCTGGGTGAATGCCGGCACCTGGATGTCCCACATATGCAGGTCAGTACCCAGGGAGTTGGACAGCACCAGTACCGGTGCATCGGCGGGCCCATCGAGTTGGTAATGCAGGTCGCCCTCGGCGAGTTGTACGAAAGCCACAGCGTTCTCCTTACGCAGTCAATGCAAAGTGTTCAGTCACGGCGCGGCTGACCCAGGTAGAGGCCTGCCCCAGGTAGTTGGCCGGGTCGAGCAGACGGTCCAGTTCGGCCGACGACAACTGGGCGGTGACCTGCGGCTGGTCCGCCAGCACGGCACGCAAATGCCGCTGCTCGGCGACCGCGCGTTTGCAGCACTGCTCCAGCAAGTGGTGCGCGGTTTCACGGCCCAGGCGCTGAGCCAGCACGCTGCTGACGGCTTCGGCCAGCACCAGGCCCTGGGTCAGCTCGAGATTGCGGGCCATGCGCTCGGCATCCACCTCCAGCCCTTCGCTGACCAGCAGCGCCTGTTCAAGTGCCCCCGAGACCAATCGGCAGATCTGCGGCAAGGTTTCCCATTCGGCGTGCCACAGTCCCAGGCTACGCTCGTGCTCCTGGGGCATGGCACTGAACATCGTCGCCACCAGGCCGGGCACGCGGGTCGCGGCGCTGATCAGCACGGCGGCGCCGACCGGGTTGCGCTTGTGCGGCATGGTCGAAGAGCCGCCCTTGCCCGGCGCCGAGGGCTCGAACACTTCCGCCTCTTCGGTTTGCATCAACAGGCTGATGTCGCGACCCAGCTTGCCAAGGCTGCCGGCGATCAGGCCAAGCACGCTGGCAAACTCCACCAGACGATCACGTTGGGTGTGCCACGGCTGCTCGGGCAAGTTCAGTTGCAACTCGGCAGCCAAGGCTTGCGCCACCGGCATGGCCTGCTCGCCCAGCGCAGCCAGGGTGCCCGACGCACCGCCAAACTGCAGCACCAGCAAACGCGGTTTCAATTCCACCAGGCGCTGGCGACTGCGCGTCACCGCGCCCAGCCAGCCGGCGATCTTCATGCCCAGGGTGACGGGCGTAGCGTGTTGCAGCCAGGTGCGCCCGACCAGAGGGGTCGATGCATGCCGCTGCGCCTGGGCCGCCAATACATCGCCCAGGCGCGCCAGGTCCGCTTCGATCAGCTCCAGCGCGCGGCGCAATTGCACCACCAGGCCGGTGTCCATCACATCCTGGCTGGTTGCCCCCAGGTGCACATAGCGCTCGGCCCCGGCGTCTTCAGCGGCAATCAACTTGCCCAGCGCCTTGACCACTGGAATCGCCGAATTGCCCGCCGTGGCAATCGCCACACTGAGCGCATCCACGTCATACAGCGACGCCAGGCAGGCCTGGGCAATCGGCGCCACGGCGGCCTGCGGGATCAACCCGACCTGGGCCTCGGCCCGGGCCAGCGCGGCCTCGAAATCCAGCATGCCCTGCAGGCGGCCCTGGTCACAGAACACCTCGGCCATGCTGTCAGCGGTGAAGTAGGCGTCGAACAGTTGGTTGCTCGTGCGCAGTGTCATAACTCATCCCTTACAAATCGTGATGCAGGTACGCCGCCTGTTTCGGCAGGCGCAAGCTGAACAGGAACGCCACGGCCATCATTGCGGTGACGTACCAGTAGAAGGTGTTTTCCATACCGATGGACTTCAGGCTCAACGCAACCACTTCCGCCGAACCGCCGAACACCGCGTTGGCCACGGCATACGCCAGGCCCACGCCCAATGCACGCACCTGGGGTGGGAACATCTCGGCTTTGACCAGGCCACTGATGGAGGTATAGAAGCTGACGATCGCCAGTGCCAGCGTGATCAGCACAAAAGCCAGGAACGGACTGGTGACGGTTTTCAGGGTAAGCAGGATCGGCACCGTGAACAGCGTGCCGAGGCCGGCGAACCAGAGCATGGAATTGCGCCGGCCGATCTTGTCGGCGAGCATGCCGAACAGCGGCTGCATGCACATGTACAGAAACAGCGCGCCGGTCATGATGTAGCTGGAGGTCTTGGCGTGCATGCCGACGGTGTTCACCAGGTATTTCTGCATGTAGGTGGTGAAGGTATAGAAAATCAGCGAGCCGCCGGCGGTGTAGCCCAGCACGGTGATGAAGGCTTTGCCGTGGTCACGGAACAGCGCGACGATACTGCCGGCGTCCTTGTCCTCGCGCATTTCCTTGCTGGTGGTTTCCTTGAGGGTGCGGCGCAGCAACAGGGAGATCACCGCCGCGATGGCGCCGATCACGAACGGAATACGCCAGCCCCAGGCACGCAATTCTTCTTCGGTGAGGATCTGTTGCAGGATCACCACCACCAGCACCGCCAGCAGTTGCCCGCCGATCAGGGTCACGTACTGGAACGAGGCGAAGAAACCGCGCTGGCCCTTGAGCGCAACTTCGCTCATGTAGGTCGCGGTGGTGCCGTATTCGCCCCCCACCGACAACCCCTGGAACAGCCGCGCCACCAGCAGCAACGCCGGGGCCCAGGCGCCGATATCCTTGTAGGTCGGCAGGAAAGCGATGACCAGGGAACCGGCGCACATCATCAGCACCGAGATCATCATGGAATTCTTGCGGCCATGTTTGTCGGCCACCCGGCCAAACAGCCAGCCGCCGATCGGACGCATCAGGAACCCGGCGGCGAACACGCCGGCGGTGTTGAGCAGTTGGACGGTGGGGTCGTCCGAGGGGAAAAAGGCCGGCGCAAAGTAAATGGCGCAGAAGGCATAGACGTAGAAGTCGAACCATTCGACCAGGTTGCCGGAGGAAGCACCGACAATCGCAAAAATCCTTTTGCTGCGTTCTTCTCCGGTGTAGTGACTGGTTTTTGTTGTCATGGTTTTTACTCAGTGGGAACGGTTATAGCCTAGACATACTTTGCAACAACCGTGTCATGCAAGCAGACTTTTGGCTATGGAGTGCTTGTAAGGGCCCCATCAGGGGCAAGCCCCCTCCCACACTTGGACTTGTGAATACATTCAGATATGGGAGGGGGCTTGCCCCCGATAGGGCCCTAAAGCCAGCTCAATAATCGAAAAACACCGTTTCCCTGTCTGTCCCTTGCAAAACCACATCCCACTGATAAACCCCAGCCGTATCCTGCCTGGCAATCAACGTACCGCGACGCTGCGCCGGCACACACGCCAGCAAGGGGTCATCCCCATTCAACGCCTCACCGTCAAAATAAATCCGCGTCAGCAAGTGCTTCACCAACCCGCGCGCAAACACCAGCACCACCAGATGCGGTGCCTGGGTCGTGCCTTGAAGCCCCGGCACACTGCCCGGCTTGATCGTAGTAAAGCGGAAGCGCCCTTGGGCATCCACCGGCACGCGGCCAAAGCCTTCGAAGTTGGGATCCAGCGCTTTGTCCTGTTCGTCTTCCGGGTGGTCGTACTTGCCGGCGGCGTTGGCCTGCCAGACCTCAAGCATGGCGTCGTTGACCACATCGCCGTTGCCGTCCACCACCTGCCCGCTGATCGCCACGCGTTCGCCCAGGGTGGCGGCGACCGTCAGGTCTTCGCGGTTCAGCCAGGTCAGGCCGATGTGGTAATACGGCCCGACGGTGTGGGACGTGGTTGCGTAAAGGCTCATCTCATTTCTCCATCGGCGTGGCGTCGCGGCCGCGCAGGACGATGTCCCAGCGGTAGCCGAGGGCATAGGAAGGAATGGTTTTTTCCAGATCGAAGCTTGCGATCAGGCGTTGCTTGGCACTGGTGTCCGGCACGCAGTTGTAGATCGGGTCGTATTCGAGCAGCGGGTCGCCGGGGAAATACATTTGCGTGACCAGCCGCGTCAGCACGCTGGGTCCGAACAGCGAAAAGTGGATATGCGCCGGGCGCCAGGCGTTGTGGTGATTGCCCCACGGGTAGGCGCCGGGCTTGATGGTCTGGAATTGGTACCAGCCCTCGGCGTCGGTGACGGTGCGCCCGGTGCCGGTGAAGTTCGGGTCCAGCGGCGCATCGTGCAGGTCGCGCTCGTGGTTGTAGCG
Organism: Pseudomonas sp. 34 E 7; assembly: GCF_900005715.1. NCBI lineage: Bacteria > Pseudomonadati > Pseudomonadota > Gammaproteobacteria > Pseudomonadales > Pseudomonadaceae > Pseudomonas > Pseudomonas sp. 34 E 7. The sequence goes on along the minus strand of NZ_CVTX01000141.1, from coordinate 128,525 downwards.
ACCGGCGGCGTTGGCCTGCCAGATCTCCACGAGGATGCCCGGGACCGGCAGGCCGTTCTCGTCCAGCACCCGCCCGTGAATGATGATGCGTTCGCCCTGGGGCTCGCCCTCGTGCTGGGCGGTCAGGTCGTTGTCTTTCTCGCTGACGCGCTCGGCGCCGATGGTCGGGCCGGTGATTTCCGACAACGAATGGGGCAGGAACACCAACGGCTGCGAGGGCGAACGCAAGTTCGTCGACTGGTAGGCCGGGTGCAGGTAGTCAGGTTGAGTGCCCGCGTGCGGGCGCCGGTAACCGGGCTTGTCATTCATGCAGCAATCCTCTCTTATCAGACGCGTTCAATCGCCAGGGCCAGGCCTTGGCCCACGCCCACGCACATGGTCGCCAGGCCTTTGCGCCCGCCGGTTTTTTCCAACTGGTGCAGGGCTGTCAGTACCAGCCGCGCACCGCTCATGCCCAGGGGGTGACCCAGGGCGATGGCGCCGCCGTTGGGGTTGACCTGCGGCGCGTCGTCGGCGATCCCCAACTCGCGCAGCACGGCCAGGCCTTGGCTGGCGAAGGCTTCGTTGAGTTCGATCACGTCAAAATCGGTGACCGCCAGACCGAGGCGCTCCACCAGCTTGCGCACCGCCGGCACCGGGCCGATCCCCATCACGCGCGGGGCGACGCCGGCACTGGCCATGCCCAACACCCTGGCGCGGGCGGTGAGCCCGTGTTTTTTCACCGCGTCGGCCGAGGCCAGAATCAGCGCAGCAGCGCCATCGTTGACGCCCGACGCGTTGCCGGCGGTGACGGTCTTGTCCGGGCCGTTGACCGGCTTGAGTTTGGCCAGGGCCTCAAGGGTGGTGTCCCGTGGATGCTCATCATGCTCCACCACGGTTTCGCCTTTTTTATGGGCCACCCGCACCGGCACAATCTCTTCGGCAAAGAAGCCGGCGGCCTGCGCGGCAGCGGTACGTTGCTGGCTGCGCAGGGCAAAGGCGTCCTGGTCGGCGCGCGAAACATTGTAGTCGTCGGCGACGTTATCGGCGGTCTGCGGCATCGCGTCGACGCCGTATTGGGCTTTCATCAAGGGGTTGATAAAGCGCCAGCCGATGGTGGTGTCTTCAAGCTTCATGGTGCGTGAAAACGCAGCATCAGCCTTGCCCATCACGAACGGCGCGCGGGACATCGACTCGACGCCGCCGGCAATCGCCAGCTCCATTTCGCCGCTGGCAATCGCGCGAAAGGCCGTGCCGATGGCGTCCATCCCCGAAGCGCACAGGCGATTGAGGGTCACGCCGGGAATACTCTCCGGCAGGCCCGCCAGCAGCAGCGCCATGCGTGCCACGTTGCGGTTGTCTTCGCCGGCCTGGTTGGCGCAGCCGAGGAACACTTCATCCACGGCGCTCCACTCCACCGTTGGGTTGCGTTCGATCAACGCCTTGATCGGCAGGGCTGCCAGGTCATCGGCGCGCACCGTAGACAGGCCGCCGCCGAAGCGGCCGATGGGGGTGCGAATGGCGTCACAGATAAAGACATCGCGCATCAGGCTTCTCCCGGTGCTTGGCCATGGGCGGCTGCGGTGCGTGCTTCGAGGTCACGCAGGGCGCTCAGCTCAACCTCAGTCGGTTCGGCGGTCACCTCGACCTGGTCGGCAAAACGAATGGCCCAGCCGGTCGCCGCGACCACTTGCTCGCGGGTCACCCCAGGGTGCAAGGCAGTGACTACGAACTCATGGCTGCCCGCTTCCGGCTCCATGATGCACAGGTCGGTAATGATGCCGACCGGACCGGCGCCCGGCAGGCCCAGGCGTTTGCGTGAATCGCCGCCTTCGCCGTGGCCGACCGAGGTGATGAAATCCAGCTTGTCGACAAACGAACGGGACGACTGTTTAAGGATGATCAACACGCTTTTGGCGGAACCGGCAATTTCCGGCGCTCCGCCGGCACCCGGCAGACGTACCTTGGGCTGGTGATAATCGCCGACCACGGTGGTGTTGATGTTGCCGAAACGGTCGACCTGAGCCGCGCCGAGAAAGCCGACGTCGATGCGCCCGCCTTGCAGCCAGTAACGGAAGATTTCGCCGGTGGGCACCACGGTATCGGCGGTTTCCGCCAACTCACCGTCACCGATGGACAGCGGCAACACCGAGGGCTTGGCGCCAATCGGGCCGGACTCGTAGATCAGCACCACGTCAGGCGAGGAGGTCAGGCGCGCCAGGTTGGCCGCCTTGGACGGCAGGCCGATGCCGACGAAGCACACCGAGCCATTCTTGAGGCGGCGCGCGGCGGCGACGGTCATCATTTCATTGGTGGAGTAGGTCATTACTTGGCCTCCTGCGCGCTGGCCAGCTTGGCCTGGAACTCGCTGAAACCAGCAGTGCCGTGGACGTATTCGTCGATCCAGGCGGTAAAGGTCCCACGGTCGCGGGCAATCGGGTCCCACGCCTGGTAGAAACGGTTATCCCGCTCGTTGTAGCCATGGGCGTAGGACGGATGCGCGCCACCGGGCACATGGCACACGGCGGTCAGGGCCCAGGTCGGCAATACGCAGCTGTTCATCGGCGCGTTCAGGTCGTCGACGATTTCCTCGACGGTGACGATGCAGCGCTTGGCCGCCAGGGCCGCTTCCTTCTGCACGCCAAGAATGCCCCATAGCAGCACGTTGCCCTTGCGGTCGGCCTTCTGCGCATGGATTACCGTCACATCCGGGCGTACCGACGGGACCGCCGCCAGCACTTCGCCAGTAAACGGGCACGTGACGGTCTTGATCAGCGGGTTGACCTTGGGCAAGTCGGAACCGGCGTAGGCCCGCAGCACCGCAAACGGCAGGCCGGAGGCGCCGGCGACGTAGGCGTTGGCCAGGTCGGCATGGCTGTGTTCTTCGATCTCCAGCGGCTGCGGCCACTGTTTTTCCACCGCGTCGCGCAGACGATGCAGGGAACCCACGCCCGGGTTGCCGCCCCAGGAGAAAATCAACTTGCGCGCACAGCCGGCGCCGATCAACTGGTCGTAGATCAGGTCAGGCGTCATACGCACCAACGTCAGGTCTTTCTTGCCCTGACGAATGATTTCATGACCTGCGGCGGTGGGGATCAGGTGAGTGAAGCCTTCGAGGGCGACGGTATCGCCGTCGTTCACGAAGCGCTTGACCGCATCGCGCAGGGTGAGAATTTCAGCCATGGGGTTGGGCTCCCGGTGTTGATCGAAAAAGGCGCTGAGGGGGGCGCCGAAGTGTTTGAAGATTAAGCCGGGGGAATGGGTGGAACAATCCGATAATCGACTCAGCGTTCGATTATCGAACGCATTGTTGCCTGGCTAATTTCTTGACCGCAGATGATCCAATGTGGGAGGGGGCTTGCCCCCGATAGCGGTGTATCAGCCAGCAATTATCAGGCTGACCCACCGCAATCGGGGGCAAGCCCCCTCCCACACTTTTAACCTCGCCAGAGGTCAGGTCGCGTCGGCGTGGCTGACCATGCCCTTGATCAGCACCGCTGCCGTGGCCAACCCCGCCGGAATCACCAGCGCCGTCAGCACCTGCTCGAAGTTCCAGCCCAGGCCCAGCAAGGTAGCGCCCATCCACGCACCGAGAATCGCGCCGAAACGGCCAATGCCGAGCATCCACGACACGCCGGTGGCGCGGCCCTGGGTCGGGTAGAAGCGCGCAGCCAGGGAGGGCATCGCCGATTGCGCACCGTTGACGCACATCCCGGCAATCAGCACCAGGGTCGCCAACAGGGTGATATTGCCCAGGCTCTGCCCGACCGCGTAGGCAAATACTCCCGCCAACAGGTAGAAGGTGCCAATCACCTTGTGCGGGTTGAACCGGTCCATCGCCCAGCCCACGCCGACGGCGCTCAATACGCCGCCAAACTGGAACAAGGCTCCGATAAAGGCGGCCTGCTCCATGCTGGCGCCACTGTCGCGCATCAGGGTTGGCAGCCAACTGGTGAGCAGGTACACAATCACCAGGCCCATGAAATAGGTGAGCCACAGCAGCAGCGTGCCGGCGCTGTAGGTACCGGAAAAAATCACCGCGAACACGTTGCGCGCCTTGACGGTCTTTTGCTCCGGCACGCTGAAGTGAGTGGCCTGGGCGACAATGGCCGGTTCAATCGGGGACAGGGCCCTGCGTACCTTGTCGGTGCCACGGTTGCGCACCACCAGGTAACGCGCCGACTCCGGCAACCACACCAACAGCACCGCGCCCAGGATCAACGGCAGGATGCCACCGATCAGCAACAGGCTGTGCCAGCCGAAAGCCGGGATCAACTTGGCCGAAATAAACCCGCCACCGGCCATGCCCAGGTTGAAGCCACAAAACATGCTGGTCACCAGCAGCGACTTGTGCCGCTCGGGGGTGTATTCGGAGAGCAGCGTGGTGGCGTTGGGCATGCCCGCGCCCAGCCCCAGGCCCGTCAGGAAACGCAACACCAGCAGTTGATCGACATTGCTGCTGTACGCCGAAGCCAGGCTGAAGGCACCGAACACCAGCACCGCGCCCACCAGCACCCCTTTGCGCCCGAAGCGGTCGGCCAGCGGGCCGGAACCCAGCGCGCCGAAGACCATGCCGATCAACGCGGCGCTCATCACCGGGCCGAGGCTCGCGCGGTCGATGCCCCAGTCCTGGGACAGCGCGGGTGCGATAAAGCCCATGGCGGCGGTGTCGAGGCCGTCGAGGAAGACAATCAGGAAGCACAGGATCACCACGCGCCACTGGTAACGTGACAAGGGCTGGGCATTGATGAAGGACTGCACGTCCAGGGTAGAACCGACAGATGGCTGATTCATTATTTTTATTCCACACCGATGGCGGGCCAGCGACCTGGGGTCGCCATTATTATTGGAGCGCGCCCTTAAGCGCTGCCGCACATTAATAAGCCAGGGGAAACAGCGTCAATTGATCACGCCGGGTTCTGTGCGGTCACCGAACACTCAGGCAAACAGTTGCATGCTCAGCTCGCGACTGGCGCTGAGCATGCTCGGCAGGAACCGCTGCTCCAACTCGCTGCGGCTGACTCGTCCGGCATGGGTGCTGACATTGAGCGCGGCCAACACCTGGCCGGATGCGTCGTAAACCGGTACGGCGATCGAACGCAGGCCCTGCTCCAGTTCCTGATCGACGATGCACCAGCCCTGCTGACGCACTTGTTGCAGGCATTCGAACAACGCTTCGGGCGTGGTCAAGGTGCGACTGGTCTTGGTTTGCAGGTCGGCGTGGTCAAGGTAATCCTGCAACGAGGCATCATCCAGGGCGGCCAGCAGGATGCGGCCCATGGAGGTGCAGTACGCCGGCAAGCGCCCGCCCACGGAAAGGTCAACGGAAATCAGGCGCTGAGTGGTGGCCGAGCGGGCGATGTAAAGAATGTCGTCGCCTTCAAGGGTCGCCATGTTGCAGGCCTCGTGAAGCTGTTCGCTCATGCGATCCAGGTAGGGCTGGGCCGACACGGCCAGGGGGGTCGACGATAAATAGGCGTGGCCCAGGGTCAGCACCTTGGGCAGCAACGAGTAGGTACGGCCATCGGTGGTGGCATACCCCAGCTTGATCAAGGTATGCAGGCAGCGGCGCACGGCGGCACGCGGAATTTCGGTGCGATGGCTGATCTGGGCGATGGTCAGGTGACGCTTGCGCTCCTGAAACGCCTGCACCACGGCCAGGCCACGGGCCAGGGAGGTCATGAAGTCCGGATCACCAGTGAACGCCTGGATGCGCTTGGCCGGTGATGCCACGATCGGCGGCGCCACCGACGCGAAGGAGTTGCGCAATTGATCGTTCATTTCAGGGATCCTTTTTCTTGTTTTCAACCACAGAAGGGCTGGCTGCTATTACAAGCCGCACGGTGAGCGATGCACAAGGCAAGGGCGGCAACATTGGGCGATTATCGGACGATGATTCGATTATCGCAATTCTCGGCTGCCGAACCCGCTATAGCGCGTTGCCCGGTAAAAAACGGCTGTCCTGGGGGTATATGTTCAGCCAACACTTACGTTGTGATGTAACAAAACTCGCACATGAAGTTGAGGCTTTTTAAATTTATGCCGATAGCGTTCTTCAAATGCGTCGCTATAATGCAGCGTGTACAGAGGTCAGCCCAATTCGGTTATTGGGATCGGAGCTCGCCCGGCGCCGCATCCCGTGCGCAGGGTCGATTAAAGCAGTGGATTGAAAAAGCGATCTCAGGTCCCTACTTAAACTTGAACAGGGCGTCGGTTCAAGTATGTACACCCGAGGCGCCTTTTGGCATGAAGTTGTACCCTTATTAAACCCAACTCAATTAGGTAACACTGTGACGAAAGATGAACTGCGCGCGGAACTTGAGCGCCAGGAGCAACGTTACAAGGACGTTTACGGCGGGGAAGTCACCACCTACGCCGCCCAGCCTGAGCCGGAACGTAAGCCCTGGCGCAAGCGCGCCAGCCTGCTGGACCAGGCTTTCGCCCAGGAAATCCAGAAGATCGAGCAAGAACTCAAGGCCGAAGAGCCCTAGGGCGAGTTGAGCCTCCAGGCTTTACGGTCGGTGCCGATCTTCACCTGCGAAGGGCAGCGACCTTCAAAACCACTGGTCGGCGCCCTACTGCCGCTAACGAAATTTCATACAAATGTTTCACACATGACATTTTTGTGTCGAAACCGTGTTTTTTCGCGCCCTGGCTTTACAAATCAAGCACTTGCCAAAGCCCCGAAAACCCTGGGATGCGCCTGTGCAGGCCGGTTTTTTTCACGCTAGATTGTTACCGATGAGCAGCTAATGCATCGATTACCGAGGTTTTCTGGCATAATCGCGCCCCCTTACGACCGGGTCAGAAAACCTTCATGATCGATTTATTCAGCGGACTGGATGCTTGGGTTCTAGTGAGCCTGTTGCTCGCCCTGGCCTTTGTCCTCGCCTTCGAGTTCATCAATGGCTTTCATGACACCGCTAACGCGGTGGCCACAGTCATCTATACCAAGGCCATGCCGCCGCACCTGGCGGTGTTCTTCTCCGGGGTGTTCAACTTCCTCGGCGTGTTGCTCGGCGGTGTGGGTGTCGCCTACGCCATCGTGCATCTGCTGCCGGTGGAGTTGCTGATCAATGTGAACACCGGCCATGGTTTGGCGATGGTCTTCTCATTGTTGGCGGCGGCAATCACCTGGAACCTGGGCACCTGGTACTTCGGTATCCCGGCCTCCAGCTCCCACACGCTGATCGGCTCGATCCTCGGTGTGGGCCTGGCCAACGCCCTGATCAACGATATTCCCCTGGCTGACGGTGTGAACTGGCAGAAAGCGATCGATATCGGTGCGTCCCTGGTGTTCTCGCCGATGGCCGGCTTTCTCGTCGCAGCCCTGGTGCTGATTGGCCTGAAGTGGTGGCGCCCGCTGTCGAAGATGCACAAGACCCCGGATCAGCGCCGCAAGCTTGACGACAAGAAGCACCCGCCGTTCTGGAACCGCCTGGTGCTGGTGATTTCGGCCATGGCGGTGAGCTTCGTGCACGGCTCCAACGATGGGCAAAAAGGTATCGGCCTGATCATGCTCGTGCTGATCGGTATCGTGCCGGCGCAGTTCGTGCTCGACCTGGGCAGCACTACCTACCAGATCGAACGTACCCGCGATGCCACCGTGCATTTGAGCCAGTTCTACCAGCGCAACAATGCCACGCTCGGCGAGTTCCTGGCCCTGGGCAAAAGTGTGAAGGACGATCTGCCGGGCAAGTTCCAATGCAACCCGCAGCAGACCGAGCCGACCATCAACGCGCTGGTTGATACGCTCAAAGGTGTTTCCGACTACCACGCGTTGAGTGCCGACCAGCGCATCGAAGTACGTCGTTACCTGCTCTGCCTGGACGATACCGCCAAGAAAGTCGGCAAGCTGCCTGGCCTGGATGCGCGTGAAAAGTCCGACCTCGACAAGCTGCGCAAGGACCTGACCGCCACGACCGAGTACGCGCCGTTCTGGGTGATTCTCGCGGTCGCACTGGCCCTGGGCCTGGGCACCATGGTCGGCTGGAAACGCGTGGTGCTGACCATCGGCGAGAAGATCGGCAAGCAAGGCATGACCTATGCCCAAGGCATGTCGGCGCAGATCACCACCGCCACCATGATCGGCTTCGCCAATATCTTCGCCCTGCCGGTGTCCACCACCCACGTGTTGTCTTCCGGCGTGGCCGGTACCATGGTCGCGAACAAAAGCGGCCTGCAAGGCGGCACGGTCAAGACCATCCTGATGGCCTGGGTGTTGACCTTGCCGGCAACCGTAGGCCTCTCCGCCGGGTTGTTCTGGCTGGCGTCCTGGGCGCTGGGCAGTTGATGATCGTTCCCACGCTCTGCGTGGGAATGCATTCCGTGACGCTCCGCGTCACCCATGCGCGGGCCTCAACAGCGGCACGCGGAGCGGCCGAGGCGGCGTTCCCACGCAGAGCGTGGGAACGATAGGCAAAAAAAAGGGCGACCGAAGTCGCCCAAAATGCCTTGCGTGCCCTGTCATCCGGAAAAACCTAAGGTTTTTTACGCTTGTTTGCGTCTTTCCAGATAAAAAATCCGAATCCAACAAAAAACAGCACCATGAGGCTTACGGTCAGCACTCCGGCAAATACCACATTATCGATAAACATGACCGGCCTCCTGCACTTGCCCTGTTGCGATAGGGCTAAGTTAATGGAGAAGGCGGAATGGAAAATTGACGGGGATCAATGTCGCCCGCGACGGGGCGTAAAGAAGGGCAATAACTGACCTGGATCAATCAAGGCCAGTTGATTCAACGTTTTTTCGGCTTGTTCTTCGACTTCTTCTTGGCTTTACCCAAGGGCATCGCCTGTTCAAACGCCTGGCGCACTTCGTTCAGGCGTTTGTCATTAAGGTCATGCACGCGCTTGGCGCGTTCGGCATTCAGGTCGATCAGCTTGTCGTCGTCACTCATGGCTTGGCTTACGTTATGGCGGGAATGCCCAATAATGCGGTCTCCCGCGCCCGACGGCAAATCAGCGGGCGACAAAATGCAGGGCATCGACCAGAATCGGCACCTTCCTTCCTCCCCAGGAGACGCAACCCGGTGGCACTGCACAAGGACCTTCCTCCGTTGCTGGCCCTGCGCGCCTTTGAGGCTGTGGCGCGGCACTTGAGCTTTATCAAGGCGGCACATGAGTTGTCGGTAACCCAAAGCGCCCTGAGCCACCACGTGCAGAAACTTGAGCAACACTTGGGCAAGCCGCTGTTTATCCGGCGCACACGTGCAATAGATCTGACTGTGGACGGCGAGCATTACTACAACGAAATCCGCCCGGCCCTGGATGCCATTGCAACCGCCACCCGCCACCAGAAAGCAGTACCCGGCCCCAGCCTGCTGCGCGTCGGCTTGCTGGCGTCCTTCGCCACGCTGTGGCTGGCGCCGCGTCTGGCCGAGTTTCTCAATCGCTACCCGCATATCCAGGTTGAATTGCTGCCCGCCATTCAATTGGCCAACGTCGCCGGTGCCGAGGTTGACCTGGCCATCCGTTACGGCAAGGGCGACTGGCCCGACGTGCACGCCACGCGACTGATGACCGAAACCCTGTCACCGGTATGCAGCCCGGCCTTCAAGGCGGGCCAATCGCAGGATAGCCCGTTGTTGATGGCCACCTCACACCGCCCGTTCGAGTGGACGGATTGGTCGCAGCATTATCAGGTCGACCTCGAGCGCCACCCTCGCGTGATGCTGCATGACTACAACATCGTGGTCGAAGCCACCGTGGCCGGCCAGGGAATCGCCATGGGCCGCCATCGCCTGATCCAGCGCAAGCTTCGCGACGGCAGCCTGGTGGAGGCGTTCGACTGGCCGCATTATCACAGTGAGATCGGCTACTGGCTGATCACGCCCCACAGTCCGCCGAGCGAAGCAGCGGCATGTTTTATTCAGTGGCTGCAGGAAACCTGCGCCGACGCATGATTTTTTTCGATGCGTCGGTTGAGATCTATCCGTTTGTCGACCACCCGTGCAGCCAACATGCTGGAACCTCACCCCTCAAGAGGTTGCATCATGAGCGACTCCATCCGTCAACGCGTTCACGCCCTTGGCCTGACACTGCCGACTGCCAGCCAACCGGCGGCCAACTACATCAACCATGTCGTCAGCGGCAACCAACTCTTCATTTCCGGGCAAATTCCCCTGCTCGATGGCACGCCCGCCTACGTCGGCCGCGTGGGCGACACGCTGGATGATCAACAAGGCGCGCAGGCGGCAGAACTCGCGGCACTCGGCCTGCTCGGGCAACTGAGCGATGCCCTCGGCGATGACTTGTCGCGCGTGGTGCGCATCGTGAAGCTGGGGGTATTCATCGCCTGCACCGCCGATTTCCAGCGCCAGAGCGCGGTCGCCAATGGCGCGTCGAACCTGTTGGTCAACGCCCTCGGTGACAAAGGCCAGCATGTGCGCACCGCCGTCGGCGTGAGCAGTTTGCCGGCGGGCGTGGCCGTGGAAGTCGACGCCATTGTCGAGTTGCAACCGTGACCCCGCTGGCCATCCGACAACTGCGAGCGGCCACGCCCGGCTGCCAGGCCGGCACCGTGCACTTCAATCATGCCGGTGCTTCTCTGCCCAGCCAGGCCACCCTCGACGCCATCGTCGCGCAACTGCAACGCGAAGCCCAGGACGGTCCGATGGAGGCTGGCGAACATGGCGCCGTGCTGGTGGAGCAGGCCCGTCACGCCGCCGCGCAATTGCTCAATGCGCCCGCGTCCTCGATTGCCTTCGCCAGCAGTGGCTCGACGGCCTGGAACCTGGCGTTCCAGGCCCTGGGCCCATGGCAGCCAGGTGACCGCATCCTGGTCGGCCGGCATGAATGGGGCGGTAACCTGGCGAGCATGGCAATGGCCGTGCAAGCAGGTGCCCGAATCGACGTCATCCCCTGCGACGCGGCCGGCGCAGTGTGCCCGGTGGCGCTGGAGGCGATGATCGACGCCGACGTGAAGTTGATCAACCTCACTTGGCTGCCGGCCAACGGTGGCCTGATCAACCCTGCCCAGGCCATCGGCGAAGTGGCGCGGCGTCACGCCATCCCCTACTTTATCGACGCTGGCCAAGCGCTTGGCCAGGTGCCTGTGGATGTACAGGCGCTGCACTGCGATGTGCTCAAGTGCGCCGGCCGCAAGCACCTGCGCGGGCCACGGGGCACGGCACTGTTGTATGTAAGGCCGGCGTTTTTGCAGCGCCTGAATCCTGCCCAGCGCGATGTGTTTTCAGCCCCCTGGACCGCCGCAGGTTTCGATGTGCGCAACGACGCGCGGCGCTTCGAAACCAGCGAAGCGTCCTTTGCCTTGCTGGCCGGACTCGGCAATGCCTTGCAGGAGATCAATCAACTGGGGATCGAGCAGGTATGGGAAGGCGTCTCGCGCACCAGCGCGCGAATCCGCGAAGGGCTGCGCCAGATACCGGGGATTTCCTTGCATGACATGGGCACGCTGCAGTCCGGACTGATCGCCTTCAACCTGACCGGTTGGGACGCCTTCGAACTCAAGCAGCGCCTGGGCTTGCAGCGCATCAACATCGGCGCCAATGGTGTTGCCTACACACCACTGGACATGCAGGCGCGCGGGCTGAACAGCATTGCGCGAATCTCCGTCAGCCCACTCAACGACGACCGGGACTGCGCGTTACTGCTGGAGGCCTTGCGAGCACTGCGCGACTAAACCTCGATGTCGACCCACAAGCCCTGGCGTGGCGCGTCTTCAATCAGCGGCGCCACGGGCACGGTGTTGTCGGCGTTGAGCAGATCGCCGGGAATCGGCAGGTGCTGCTCAGGGTCGTCGCCGGCTTCACGCTGACGTTTTTGCTGCTCTTGCTGGCGGCGTTGTTCTTCGCGCAGCAGAAAGGTCGACTGCTCCGCATCGCCCTTTTTCAAGTCGATGGTGCTCTCGTTGGAGCCCGGTTGAACCGGCACGACGGGCGGGATATCCGGCTTCTGGCGCACCGGATCGAGTTGCGACGTGACCGGCACGACACTGACGGGCAGCATGGGTGGCAACATAATCTTGATTCTCCTGATCAACAGGCTGTCGGCGCGCCCCAGGGCGACTTGAGCGCGCGCTCGCCAAGCTGTGACCCAGTCGACAGTTGTGAGTGCCCGCCACCCGTCGATTTAGCCGGCGGGCGTACGCACCAACCCAGTAGTTTTCGTCAGAGTCCTTGGGCGTGGGGCCTTGTTCCGTTAAGATAGTCGGCTTTTTCACGGCGGGAGTCAGGCAGCATGGCGCAGCAGTATCAACCGGGGCAACGCTGGATTAGTGACAGCGAAGCAGAGCTGGGGTTAGGCACCGTTCTGGCACAGGACGGCCGCTTGTTGACCGTGCTCTATCCGGCCACTGGCGACACTCGCCAGTATGCGCTACGGAATGCGCCCCTCACCCGCGTGAGGTTTTCGCCGGGCGACAGCATCACCCATTTCGAAGGCTGGAAAATGACCGTACAGGAAGTCGACGACGTCGACGGCCTGCTGGTCTACCACGGCCTCAACGGGCAGAACGAGCAGGTCACGCTGCCGGAAACCCAACTGTCCAACTTCATCCAGTTCCGCCTTGCCAGCGACCGCCTGTTCGCCGGGCAGATCGACCCGCTGGCCTGGTTCTCGCTGCGCTACCACACCCTGGAACATACCAGCCGCCAACTGCAGTCCTCGCTGTGGGGCCTGGGCGGCGTGCGTGCGCAACCGATCGCGCACCAACTGCACATCGCCCGTGAAGTCGCCGACCGTATCGCGCCACGGGTATTGCTGGCCGACGAAGTGGGCCTGGGCAAGACCATCGAAGCGGGCCTGGTGATCCATCGCCAGTTGCTCTCGGGCCGCGCCAGCCGCGTGTTGATCCTGGTCCCGGAGAACCTGCAGCACCAGTGGCTGGTGGAAATGCGCCGCCGCTTCAACCTGCAGGTTGCACTGTTTGACGAAGAACGCTTTATCGAAAGCGATGCCACCAACCCGTTCGAAGACACTCAGCTGGCGCTGGTCGCCCTGGAATGGCTGGTAGACGACGAGAAGGCCCAGGACGCGCTGTTCGCGGCCGGTTGGGACCTGTTGGTGGTCGACGAAGCCCACCACCTGGTGTGGCATGAAGACAAGGCCAGCGCCGAATATTCACTGGTGGAACAACTCGCCGAAGTGATTCCCGGCGTGCTGCTGCTCACCGCCACCCCGGAACAACTCGGCCAGGACAGCCACTTCGCGCGCCTGCGCCTGCTCGACCCGAACCGTTTCCACGACCTGCACGCCTTCCGCGCCGAGAGCGAGAACTACCGCCCGGTGGCCGAAGCCGTGCAGGAGCTGCTCGACAAGGGCCGCTTGTCGCCTGCCGCGCACAAGACCATCCAGGGTTTCCTTGGTAACGAAGGCGAAGCCTTGCTGACCGCCGTCAACGATGGCGACACCGAAGCCAGCGCGCGCCTGGTGCGTGAGCTGCTCGACCGCCACGGCACCGGCCGCGTGCTGTTTCGCAACACCCGCGCCGCCGTACAAGGCTTCCCGGAGCGCAAACTGCACGCCTACCCGCTGCCGAACCCGGACGAATACATGGAGTTGCCGCTGGGCGAACATGCCGAGCTGTACCCCGAAGTCAGCTTCCAGGCGCAACCGGACATCGAGGAAGAGCACCGCTGGTGGCGCTTCGACCCGCGTGTCGAGTGGCTGATCGACCAACTGAAAATGCTCAAGCGCACCAAGGTCCTGGTGATCTGCGCCCACGCCGAAACCGCCATGGACCTGGAAGACGCCCTGCGCGTACGTTCCGGCATCCCGGCCACGGTGTTCCACGAAGGCATGAACATCCTCGAACGCGACCGCGCCGCAGCGTACTTCGCCGATGAAGAATTTGGCGCCCAGGTGCTGATCTGCTCGGAAATCGGCAGTGAAGGCCGCAACTTCCAGTTCTCCCACCACCTGGTGCTGTTCGACCTGCCGTCCCACCCCGACCTGCTGGAACAGCGCATCGGCCGTCTGGACCGGATCGGCCAGAAACACGTGATCGAACTGCACGTGCCGTACCTGGAAACCAGCCCGCAAGAGCGCCTGTTCCAGTGGTACCACGAAGCGCTGAACGCGTTCCTCAATACCTGCCCGACCGGCAACGCCTTGCAGCATCAGTTCGGCCCACGCCTGCTGCCGCTGCTGGAGAACGCCGACGACGGCGAGTGGCAAGCGCTGATCGACGAGGCCCGTGCCGAGCGTGAGCGTCTGGAACAAGAACTGCACACCGGCCGCGACCGCTTGCTGGAACTCAACTCCGGCGGCGCCGGTGAAGGCGATGCGCTGGTCGAGGACATCCTCGAGCAGGACGACCAGTTCGCCCTGCCGATCTACATGGAAACCCTGTTCGACGCCTTCGGCATCGACAGCGAAGACCATTCGGAAAACGCGCTGATCTTGAAACCCAGCGAAAAGATGCTCGACGCCAGCTTCCCCTTGGGCGACGACGAAGGCGTGACCATCACCTACGACCGCAACCAGGCGCTGTCGCGTGAAGACATGCAGTTCATCACCTGGGAACACCCGATGGTGCAAGGCGGCATGGACCTGGTGCTGTCCGGCTCCATGGGCAACACCGCCGTGGCGCTGATCAAGAACAAGGCGCTCAAGCCGGGCACCGTCTTGCTGGAACTGCTGTATGTCAGCGAAGTGGTTGCCCCGCGCTCGCTGCAACTGGGTCGCTACCTGCCCCCGGCGGCCCTGCGCTGCCTGCTGGATGCCAACGGCAATGACCTGTCCGGCCGCGTGTCGTTCGTGACCTTGAACGACCAGTTGGAAAGCGTGCCGCGTGCCAGCGCCAACAAATTCGTGCAGGCCCAGCGCGACCAGTTGACGCCGCGCATCAACGCCGGCGAAGAGAAAATCGCCCCGCGTCACGCCGAGCGCGTGGCCGAGGCCAAGCGTCGCCTGGCAGCCGACACCGACGAAGAACTGGCGCGCTTGACCGCCCTGCAAGCGGTCAACCCAACCGTACGCGACAGCGAGTTGGTGGCCCTGCGCAACCAGCGCGAGCAAGGCCTGGCCATGCTCGACAAGGCCGCGTTGCGACTGGAAGCGATTCGAGTGCTGGTGGCGGGTTGATCACTGACTGCTGAAAAAGAAAGGCCCGCACACAATGCGTAATGCCGTTCAGTTAAGGCTTTTTGTAGGAGCGAGGGGGCGCCTAGCTCTTGCTCGCGAAAAACCACAGGCGCCGCGTTCAATCAGGAAACACGCGTTATCGTTGACGTTTTTCGCGAGCAAGCTCGCTCCTACAGAGGGCGATGTACGCTTAACTGAACACGGGGTTTTTTTATAAGCCTTCAGCGCCTCATCGGGGCATCTACACAACTTTGTAGGCTATAGAAGCCTGCAGTAACCACGATGCGAAGCGAGCCGCTCTTGCTCTTGATCTGCTTTTGATCTTGATCTTAGGCGCCCCGTTAAACCACGCTGGCCGAACGCAGGCTTGAATCCGTGGGCAACCCGGCAGGACGCCGGGTTAGCCGCACTGGGCCATGGATGGCCCATTGCGGCGGCCCACGGATTCAAGCCGGAGAGAGGGCACACCGAGCCTAGGCGAGGTGCCGAGTGGTGGGGCAAGAGCGTTTTGCTTACTTTTGCGCTTTTCAAAAGTGAGCCGCTGTAAAAGCGGAACCATTAGCAGCCGTGACCGCAGAAACGGATATGTACTCGGTCTGATCCAACATCCTGGTCGGCCCAGAGGCCGCCATCGGGGGCAAGTCGAATCGTCGCACCGTCCCTCCCACACTTGACTGTGTTCACAAATCAAAATGTGGGGGGAGCCCGATAGCCTCACCTCGGTCTCAAGCAGTCGCCGCAGCAGCTGGCACCTGCACCGCACTCAACCCTTCCTTCATCCGCCTGGCATCACGCACAAAACTGCGCGAAGCCTGAAACAAAAACAGCATAGTCAGAAACAACGCCACCGGGATCAGATACATGGCGTCATGCAACCCCACCGCCTTATAAGCCTCGGTCATCTGCTCAGCCCCCGCCGCGTACATCGCCGCATGCGCAAAATGATCAGACAACCCGCCCACCACGATCGGCCCCATCCCCCCACCCAGCAGATACAAACCGGCAAAGAACAACGCCATCGCCGTGGCCCGCAGACGCGGTTCAACCACGTCCTGAATCGCCGTGTACACGCAGGTATAGAAGTTGTACGCAAACAGCCAGCCCACGCTGAACAGCAAGACGAACACCCCGATCTCGATACGCCCGGCATGCAAGGCCCAGGCGGTGGTGACCGTGGAGATGATCAGGCTGCACGCGGCGAACAGCAGCCGGCCATTGGCGACCCGCTGGTGGATCTTGTCGGCAATCCAGCCCCCCAGGGTCAGACCCACCAGACCGGTCAGGCCGACGATCACACCGGTGGCCACCGCCGCCTCCTGCAAAGGCATCAGGAAGTAGCGTTGCAGCATCGGCACCAGGAATGAGTTGCACGCGTAGGTGGCGAAGTTGAAGCACAGCCCGGCCAGCACCAGCCACAGGAAAGTCGGCACCGTCAGCACACGGCGGATCGGACGGTCGACGCGTTCCTGGGACACTTGCACCGATTCCGCCGCGCCGCGTTTGGGCTCCTTGATGTAGAACATGAACACCGCGAGGATCAGCCCCGGCACCGCGGCAATAAAGAACGGCGCGCGCCAGCTGTCGAACGCCTTGACCATCGCGCCGATGGTGAAGAATGCCAGCAACAAGCCCAACGGCAGGCCGAGCATGAAGATCCCCATGGCACGCGCGCGGCGGTGGGCGGGAAACAGATCGCCGATCAACGAATTGGCGGCGGGGGCATAGCTGGCTTCCCCGATGCCGATGCCCATGCGCACCAGCAGGAAGCTCCAGAAACTGCCGACCAGGCCATTGACCGCCGTCAGCCCGCTCCAGGCAAACAGGCCCCAGCCCATCAGTTTGCTGCGCGAACCCGTGTCGGCCAGGCGCCCCAGCGGCAGTCCGGCGATGGCATAAACGATGGTGAAAGAGGTACCGATGATGCCGAGCTGGAAGTCGCTCAGATGCCACTCCATGCGGATCGGCTCGATGATGATCGCGGGAATGGTGCGGTCAAAGAAGTTGAACAGGTTGGCGAGGAACAGCAGGAACAGAATGCGCCAGGCATTCGCCGCTTGGGTCGAGTTCTGCATGGGTCCGTCTCTTTATTGTTATGAGAGCTGCGATGCCCACTGCATCCTGCTCAGTAGCTGCAACATAGTCAGGCCGGCGGCGCTTGTCTGTAATGATTCGTAAAGCTGATAGGGCGTGATATCCCCGAAATTACGGGACTTTCCCTACGAAAATATATCTGTGCGCCCCCCTTCCCAACGGCCACGGCCCAGATAGAATGGCGAGCCTTCCCGCAGTTCCCCTTCCCTACTCTTAATCGATGACGCCCATGTCCGAAGCCAGTCCGTGTCTGAATTGCGGTGCCTGCTGTTCACACTTTCGCGTGTCTTTCTTCTGGGGCGAATGCGCCTCATCGGGCGGTACGGTGCCCGACGACCTGGTGGTGCAGATCAATCCCACGCGCGTGGCAATGATCGGCACCGACCAGAAGCCCGCACGCTGCTGCAGCCTCGAGGGTGAAGTGGGCAAAGGCACGCGCTGTTCCATTTATGAACAGCGCTCAAGCCCCTGTCGCGAATTCGACGCCTCGTGGAGCCAGGGCGTGCACAACGTCGACTGCGATACCGCCCGCGCCGCTTTCGGTCTGGCGCCCCTCCAGGAACGACCTTTCGAACTGGATCTGCCCATCAGCGCTTAGCATCAAACGCTATGGGCGCCATGCAAAAAGAATTGAATCAAAGTGCCATTATTCATGGCAAATCCCGCGAGGCTTCTATACTCGATCTCATAGGTCACCGCCTGAGGCAGTGACGGGACGCTATGACGGGACACGCTATGGAATGGCTGGGGCTGCACTTTTTCACCGAGCTTCCAGACAACGGGCACTTATTACTCAATTGCAGTCATAACCCCTTTCTGGTGCTGCTGGCTTATCTGGTCGCCTGCGCGGCGGGCTTCGGCACGCTGGATATGGCCGAACGCGTCGGCCATGTGGAAGACCCCACCGCCCGCCGCCGCTGGCGTTGGTTGGGCGCGGGTTGCCTGGCGGGCGGTATCTGGTCGACGCATTTCATCAGCATGCTGGCATTCCAGGCGCCCATCGCCATTCATTACGAATTGCTCATGACCTTCGTCTCGCTGGTCATCGCTCTGATCGCTTCGCTGTTCGCCATGCAGACCCTCAGTCACGCGCGCCTGCGCTTGCACCAGTACGTGCTGGCCTCAGTGTGGATGGGACTGGGCATCGCGCTGATGCACTACGTCGGCATGTCGTCCATGCGCTCACAGGCCCAGGTGTACTTCGAATCCGGGCTGTTCATGGCGTCGGTGGCGATTGCCATCGGCGCGAGCCTGGCGGCGTTGTTGCTGTCGAGCTACCTGCGCAACGGTGCCGGCGTGTTTCACCAACTGCTCAAATACGCCGCCAGCCTGGTGCTGGGCGCCGGTATCCTGAGCATGCATTTCACCGGCATGGCGGCCATGCAATTGCTGGTACCCAACGGCGTGAATCTGTCACTGCCGGTGGACAACAACCCCATGCAACTGGGCCTGTCGGTGGCGGTGATTACCTTGCTGGTGATCGGCAGCAGCATCAGCGCCGCCCTGGCGGACAAAAAACTGCAGCACAAGGAACGCGATCTGCGCCGGGTCAACGCGCTGCTCAGCGAACTGGACCAGGCTCGGGCCTCATTGCAGCAGGTCGCCCATTACGACGCGCTGACCAGCTTGCTCAACCGGCGCGGCTTCAACCAGATCTTTGCGGAAAAGGTCGCTGAAAAAACCGCCTCCAACGGCATGATGGCGGTGATCTTCCTCGACATTGACCATTTCAAGCGTATCAACGACAGCCTCGGGCACGATGCCGGCGATCAACTGCTCACCGTGCTGGCCAGCCATATCAAAAGCTCGGTGCGCAGCCATGCCGACGTGGTGGCGCGCTTTGGCGGGGATGAGTTCTGCATCCTGATCAACATCCATCATCGCGACGAAGCGCGGCACATGGCCCAGCGCATCATGCAAAAGATGAAAGAACCCATCGAGCTGGCCGGCCGGCGCATGGTCATGACCACCAGCATCGGCATCAGCCTGTTTCCCGACGATGGCCAGACCTGTGAAGAACTGCTGAAAACCGCTGACCTTGCGCTTTACCAATCCAAGGACGCCGGGCGCAACAGCCTGCACTTCTTCAGTTCCAACCTCAAAACCCGCGCCTTCCTGGAGCTGCAACTGGAAGAAGAACTGCGCGCCGCCCTGCGCACGCGTAACGAGCTGGTGCTGTTCTATCAGCCGATCTTCGACATGAAGCTCGGCAAGGTCACGCGCCTGGAGGCCCTGGTGCGCTGGCAGCATCCGCAACACGGCCTGCTGGCGCCGGACCGGTTTATCGGGATTGCCGAGAGCAACGGGCTGATTGCCGAACTGGACCACTGGGTCTTGCGCCAGGCCTGTCATGACCTGAGCCTGCTGTCTGATCGCGGCTACACCGAGCTGACCATGTCCGTGAACTGCTCGGCCCTGAACCTGGCCCGGGATGAACTGGCGGACGAAATCGAAGCCGCCCTGCGCTTTGCCAGCATTGCCGCCAATCGCCTGGAGCTGGAAGTCACCGAAAACGCGTTGATGGGCAATATCAGCAGCACCCTGGCCTTGTTGCGGCAGATCCGCGCCCTGGGCGTGTCCCTGGCCATCGATGACTTCGGCACTGGCTATTCATCGCTGGCCTATCTCAAGCGCCTGCCCCTCACCACCTTGAAGATCGACCGCTCGTTTATCCAGGATGTTCCCAAGTCCACCGCCGACAGCGAAATCGTCCAGGCGATTATCGGCATGGCCCATACGCTGCATCTGGAAGTGGTGACCGAAGGGGTGGAAACCCAGGCGCAATTCGAACTGTTGCTGCAGCATGGCTGCGATTTCATTCAGGGTTATCTGCTGAGCCCGGCGGTGGCCTTCAGCGAAATCATCGGCGTCATGCAGGGCATGCAGATACGCAACCCGCTGCACACGTTCAGCGCAGCCGCCAATAAAGACGCGGCTTCGCCCAAGGCACCTGCACCGGCGCGCGTGAGCCCGCCTTCCACGGTGAGGCCCATTCGCTGAAGCGGCCACGCCCAATACCTTGAAACAATTTCCCGGCACTTACCCCGGCTCCCCAACTGTTCCCGTGACGTTAACGTCACCGTCAGGCTGTGACCTTTCTCTACGGCAAGGTGCCATCACTGGCCAAGCGGTTACTCCGCTACACACTTGCCCAAGCGCGAGCAGTGCACCCTTTTTGACCACGACTTTCTTATGCCGCCCTTTCCTGGATCAAAATCCACGGCGAGACCACCACCGCCCACAGGCCCGGGTCACGCTCGACCAGGTCCAACGCCCGCGTCGCAGACACTTCGCCAACGCTCCCCGCAGCCAGCCAGGCAGCGACTTTATCGCGATTGTCTTCGGCCATCGCCTCGGCCGCGTCGATCAAATCCAGCCCGGCGTCGACCCACAATAGGGCACCCTTGGCAAAGAACGGTTCGAGCTCCTTCCAGGAAATTTCGGCGGTTTCACCGAGCAGCTTGGCATAGAGGGTGCTAGGTTCTTGCGTCATGGGAGTTCACCTGAGTAAAAAATCGGCGCAATCATAGCGTCGTGGCTCAGTCAGAAAAACCCAGTAGCAAATGAGGTAGCGATTGAAAGCGTCGGAAAAGCCAGGGAATGCTTGAAAGGCTGGTATAACCCCGGCGCAATTCTGTCTTTTTCTTTCATTTAAGCGACACAACCCGGTTTTGCCCCCGACAGCCAGCTTTTCAAGCGATCAACCGGCGCTCTACACTGTACCGGTACAGTTGCCAGGGCAATGCCGGGGGGATATCCGCGATATCCGATCCGGTTCTGCAGCTCACAAGGCAGCTAGAACTATAAAAAATACAACAGTAAGAGTGGAGCACTATGAATAAGGCTACTAAGCAGATTTCCAAACTGTTTGCCGCTATGGTCCTGGCTGGGGTTGCCGGCCATTCGTTCGCAGCCGATACCATCAAGATCGGTATCGCGGGTCCCAAGACCGGTCCCGTAACGCAATACGGCGACATGCAATTCATGGGTGCCAAGCAGGCCATCGCCGACATCAACGCCAAGGGCGGCGTAGACGGCAAAATGCTTGAAGCCAAGGAATACGATGACGCCTGCGATCCGAAACAGGCCGTTGCCGTCGCCAACAAAGTGGTCAATGACGGCGTCAAGTTCGTGGTCGGTCACCTCTGCTCCAGCTCCACTCAGCCCGCGTCGGATATCTATGAAGACGAAGGCGTCATCATGATTACCCCGGCAGCCACCAGCCCGGAAATCACCGCCCGTGGCTACAAGCTGATCTTCCGCACCATCGGCCTGGACAGCGCACAAGGCCCGGCGGCCGGCAACTACATCGCCGACCACGTGAAGCCGAAAATCGTTGCCGTACTGCACGACAAGCAGCAATACGGTGAAGGCATCGCCAGCGCCGTGAAGAAAACCCTTGAAGAAAAAGGCGTCAAAGTTGCCGTCTTCGAAGGCCTGAACGCCGGTGACAAGGACTTCTCCTCGATCATCCAGAAACTCAAGCAAGCCAACGTCGACTTCGTCTACTACGGCGGCTACCACCCTGAGCTGGGCCTGATCCTGCGCCAAGCCAAGGAAAAAGGCCTGAACGCCAAGTTCATGGGCCCTGAAGGCGTCGGCAACGACTCCATCTCGCAAATCGCCCAGGGCGCTTCCGAAGGCCTGCTGGTGACCCTGCCGAAATCCTTCGACACCGACCCTGCCAACAAAGCCATCGTTGAAGAGTTTGCCAAGAACAAGCAGGACCCGACCGGTCCGTTCGTGTTCCCGGCCTACTCGGCCATCGAAGTGATCGCCGGCGGTATCAAGGCCGCCAAGAGCGAAGACACCGCCAAGGTGGCCGAAGCCATCCACGCCGGTACCTTCAAGACCCCTACCGGCGAACTGAGCTTCGACGCCAAGGGCGACCTGAAGGACTTCAAGTTCGTGGTCTATGAATGGCACTTCGGCAAACCAAAAACCGAAGTTTCCCCTCAGTAAGCCAGGCGTTACTGGTCCAACAAGCCCACTGTGAGAGCAGTGGGCTTTGTTTTACGAGGTTTATGGGCCTGTCACCCGCGATCCGGGCGCTGGCTCACCTGAAAATCTTAAAACCGTCACCAGCGGTTCGCTGGCAAACGCTTTGTGCAAATGTGCTCACAGAACACAGCACAGGGCCGGAACATGACTCCACCAGTGAAATGCGTATCGGGTTTTTAGGAGCGCTGTAATGCCTGAGATCTATCATTTTTTCCAACAGCTGGTTAATGGCCTGACCATTGGCAGCACCTATGCCTTGATAGCCATTGGCTACACAATGGTTTACGGCATCATTGGAATGATTAACTTCGCCCATGGCGAGGTGTACATGATTGGTTCCTACGTGGCCTTCATCGCCCTTGCCGGGCTGGCCATGATGGGTATCCACTCCCTGCCGCTGTTGATGACCGCTGCGTTCCTGGCATCGATCGTCGTGACCAGTGCCTATGGCTACAGTATCGAGCGTGTTGCCTACCGCCCCCTGCGTGGCAGCAACCGGTTGATCCCGCTGATTTCCGCCATCGGCATGTCGATTTTCCTGCAGAACACCGTATTGCTGTCCCAGGACTCCAAGGACAAGTCGATTCCCAACCTGATTCCGGGGAGCATTTCCTTCGGTCCCGGTGGTGCGGAAGAAGTGCTGATCTCCTACATGCAGATCCTGGTCTTCATCGTCACCCTGGTGGCCATGCTCGGCCTCACGCTGTTCATTTCCCGCTCCCGTCTGGGGCGCGCCTGCCGGGCCTGCGCCGAAGACATCAAGATGGCCAACCTGCTGGGCATCAACACCAACAACATCATCGCCCTGACCTTCGTGATCGGCGCCGCACTCGCAGCCGTTGCTGCCGTGTTGCTGAGCATGCAGTACGGCGTGATCAACCCCAACGCCGGCTTCCTGGTGGGCCTCAAGGCCTTTACCGCGGCGGTACTGGGCGGCATCGGCAGCATCCCGGGCGCCATGCTCGGCGGGCTGGTGCTGGGCGTGGCCGAAGCCTTCGGCGCCGATATCTTCGGTGACCAGTACAAGGACGTCGTGGCATTCGGCTTGTTGGTTCTGGTGTTGTTGTTCCGTCCGACCGGCATCCTGGGCCGTCCGGAGGTTGAGAAAGTATGAGCAGATATCTTAAATCGGCGTTTTTCAGCGCCTTGCTGGTATGGGCCGTGGCCTTTCCGGTACTCGGCCTCAAGCTGAGCATTGTCGGGATCAACCTGGAGGTGCATGGCACCGGGCCGCTGACGTTGAGCATCATCGCGGTGTGTTCGGTTCTGATGTTTTTGCGGGTACTGTTTACCCACCAGCTGGGTGGGTTATTCAAACGCAATCGTGGTCCGTTGGTTTCACCCAAGGTCAGCCAATTCCTGACCCTCCCGCGTACACAGCGTTACATCATCATCGCCCTGATCGCCGCCGCCCTCGTATGGCCATTTTTTGGCTCTCGAGGTGCGGTGGATATCGGTATCTTGATCCTGATTTACGTGATGCTTGGGCTGGGGTTGAACATTGTGGTGGGTCTGGCGGGTTTGCTCGACCTGGGTTACGTAGGCTTTTACGCTGTTGGCGCTTACACCTACGCACTGCTGTCGCACTACCTCGGCTGGGGCTTCTGGATCTGCCTGCCAATTGCCGGAATGATGGCTGCCACCTTCGGTTTCCTTCTGGGTTTCCCAGTGTTGCGACTGCGCGGCGACTACCTGGCAATCGTGACGCTCGGCTTCGGGGAAATAATTCGTCTGTTTCTTCGCAACCTGACTGACCTCACCGGTGGGCCGAACGGCATAAGCAACATTCCCAAGCCAACGTTTTTCGGTCTTCCGCTCGATAAAACTGCGCCTGATGGCGGACAAACGTTTCATGAGTACTTCGGTTTGGTTTACAGCGGATCTGACAAGATAGTGTTCCTCTATCTGATTGCGCTGTTGCTGGTGCTTGCGACCTTGTTCGTGATCAATCGCTTACTGCGCATGCCGATCGGCCGAGCCTGGGAGGCATTACGTGAAGACGAGATCGCCTGCCGTGCTTTGGGCATGAACCCGACAGTGATCAAACTCTCGGCATTTACCCTCGGGGCGACATTCGCCGGTTTTGCCGGCAGCTTCTTTGCTGCCCGTCAGGGGCTGGTTACACCTGAGTCGTTTACCTTCCTCGAGTCGGCGATCATTCTGGCGATTGTCGTATTGGGCGGAATGGGTTCACAACTGGGCGTTATTCTGGCTGCCGTGGTAATGACGCTGCTCCCGGAACTGATGCGCGACTTCAGTGAATACCGCATGTTGATGTTCGGTGCACTCATGGTGCTGATGATGATCTGGCGCCCTCAAGGCCTGCTGCCCATGCAACGTCCACACATGGAGCTGCGCAAATGAGCCGCGAGATCCTGAAAGTCGAAAATCTGAGCATGCGCTTCGGCGGCTTGCTGGCGGTCAATGGCGTTGCCCTGACCGTCAAGGAGAAACAGGTTGTGGCGCTGATCGGCCCGAACGGCGCCGGCAAGACCACGGTGTTCAACTGCCTCACCGGTTTCTACAAGCCGAGCGGCGGCAATATCCTGCTGGACGGTCAGCCGATCCAGGGCCTGGCCGGTCACGAAATCGCCCGCAAGGGTGTGGTGCGAACCTTCCAGAACGTGCGTTTGTTCAAGGACATGACGGCGGTCGAGAACCTGCTGATCGCCCAGCACCGTCACCTGAACACCAACTTCTTCGCAGGCCTGTTCAAGACCCCGGCGTTCCGCAAGAGCGAGCGCGAGGCCATGGAGTACGCGGAATACTGGCTGGACAAGGTCAATCTCACCGAGTTCGCCAACCGTCCGGCCGGCACCCTCGCCTACGGCCAGCAACGCCGCCTGGAAATCGCCCGCTGCATGATGACCCGCCCGCGGATCCTGATGCTCGACGAACCGGCGGCCGGCCTGAACCCCAAGGAAACCGAAGACCTCAAGGCGCTGATCGGCGTGTTGCGTGAGGAAAACAACGCCACCGTGCTGTTGATCGAACACGACATGAAACTGGTCATGAGCATTTCCGACCATATCGTGGTGATCAACCAGGGCACGCCGCTGGCCGACGGGACGCCGGAGCAGATCCGCGACAATCCCGAAGTGATCAAAGCCTATCTGGGGGAAGCGTAAAATGCTGCAATTCGAAAACGTTTCCACTTTCTACGGCAAGATCCAGGCCCTGCACAGCGTCAACGTGGAAGTGCGCCAGGGAGAGATCGTGACCCTGATCGGCGCCAACGGTGCCGGCAAGTCCACCCTGCTGATGACCCTGTGCGGCTCGCCCCAGGCTCACAGCGGCAGCATCCGCTACATGGGTGAAGAGCTGGTGGGCCAGCAGTCGTCGCAGATCATGCGCAAGAGCATTGCGGTGGTACCGGAAGGCCGTCGCGTGTTCTCGCGCCTGACCGTGGAGGAAAACCTGGCCATGGGCGGGTTCTTTACCGACAAGGGCGACTACCAGGAGCAGATGGACAAGGTGCTGCACCTGTTCCCCCGTCTCAAGGAACGCTTCAGCCAGCGCGGCGGCACCATGTCCGGCGGCGAGCAGCAAATGCTCGCCATCGGCCGCGCGTTGATGAGCAAGCCCAAGCTGTTGCTGCTGGACGAGCCATCTTTGGGCCTGGCACCGATCATCATCCAGCAGATCTTCGACATCATCGAACAACTGCGCAAGGACGGCGTGACGGTGTTTTTGGTGGAGCAGAACGCCAACCAGGCCCTGAAAATCGCCGACCGCGCCTATGTACTGGAGAACGGCCGGGTAGTGATGCAGGGCACGGGCGAGCAATTGCTGACGGATCCGAAGGTGCGTGAAGCCTATCTGGGCGGTTGATGACTTCGCAGTGTAACGACCATGAAAGGAGCCGGGAAACCGACTCCTTTTTTATTGACGATTTAAAAAGATTTCTCCTACGCCGTTGTAACGAATTTCTCCGTACCGTCTCTAGTGGTGTGAGCAAGCAATCAAGCCTGCCACCTCAACCCGCTGCTGGAGACACACCATGACCACCAAACTGTCCGCCGCTACCCTCGTCCTTGCCCTTGGTTCAGCCCTGAGCCTGTCCGGCCTGACCACCACCGCCCATGCCGCCGACGACATGCAGAAATGCTTCGGTGTCGCCGAAGCCGGCAAGAACGACTGCGCCGCCGGCGCCGGCACTTCCTGCGCCGGCACGTCCAAAACCAAGGACCAGGCCAACGCCTGGAAACTGGTCCCAGCCGGTACCTGCCTCAAGACCCCAAGCACCACCTCGCCGACCGGTTTCGGCCAGGAAGCAGCCTTCACCGCAAAGTCCTGAAACCCCGCGTAACCTGAGTACTGATGATGACCCTTTCATCCCTGCAAGCCGTCTCCCAGGCTCAGGTACCCGGCCTGCCGCGTCGGGCCGGACTGGGACTGAAGAACGAGCACTTCACTGAGGTGCTCGGAACTTCACCCGACATTGGTTTCTTTGAAGTGCATGCCGAAAACTACATGGTTGCCGGCGGCCCCTTTCACCACTACCTGGGGTTGATTCGCGAAGGCTACCCGCTGTCGTTGCACGGCGTGGGGCTCTCCATCGGCGGCGAAGGTCCACTCGACCCTGAGCACCTGGCGCGACTGGTCAGGCTGATTGATCGCTATCAACCCCACTCGTTTTCCGAACACCTGGCCTGGTCCAGCCACGGCCCGGTATTTCTCAATGACCTGCTGCCCCTGGCCTACGATGCGCAAACCCTGGCTCGGGTATGCGCGCACATAGACCAGCTGCAAAGCACGCTCAAGCGGCCGATGCTGCTGGAGAATCCTTCAACTTACGTGCAGTTTCAGCGCTCCACCCTGGACGAAACCGACTTCATCAGCGAGATCGTCCGGCGCACCGGCTGCGGGTTGCTGCTGGACGTCAATAACGTCTACGTGTCGTGCATCAATCACCAGCGTGACCCGCTGACCTACATCGATGCACTACCGTTGCATGCCGTCGGCGAGATACATCTGGCCGGCTTTGCCGAAGATTCCGACAGCCTGGGCGATCGACTGCTCATCGATGATCACGGTGCGCCGATCGACGATGCGGTGTGGCGGCTCTACGAACAGGTGCTCACACGCACGGGGCCGGTGGCCACACTGATCGAGCGTGATAACCAGGTGCCGGCCTTCAGTGTGCTGTACGCCGAGGCACGGCAAGCCGAACGTTGCCTGGCGCAGGTGATGTCATGAGTGTTCAGAGCGCGTTCGCCGATGCGCTGCTCGCGGCACACGGTAGCTGCCCGGATGGCCTGTTCAGCAGCAACGGCGCCGAACCCGCCAGCCGCTTTGCGGTGTACCGCAACAATGTCCAGGGCTCGTTGATCAATGCGCTGGCAGCCAGTTACCCGGTGACATTGCAACTGGTGGGCGATGAATTCTTCCGCGCCATGGCCAGCCTTTTCGTCCAGGCTAACCCGCCTACCAGCCCGTTGATCAACGAGTACGGCAGCAGACTCGCCGATTTTATCCAGGCATTCGAACCGGCCGACAGCGTGCCCTACCTGGCGGATATCGCACGGCTGGAGCGCCTGCGGATACGTGCCTATCACGCAGCCGACACGCCGACGCTGTGTCAGCAGCACATTCTTCAGCACCTGCAGGGTCAAGAAAATCTGGGGCAGTTGAGCCTGCAATTGCATCCATCGCTCGCCACCTTGCGCTCTCCCTATGCGGTGGTGGCGATATGGGCCGCTCACCAGAATGACAGCGATGTCACCGGTTTCAGCCCCTGGCCTGCGCAAAATGCAGTGGTGTTGCGCCAGGGGTTAGCGGTCAAGACGTTCGCCATCGACAGCGGTTCGGTGAGCTTTATCAACTGCCTGAACCAAGGCACGGGGCTGGAAATGGCAGTGGAGCACGCCTTGCAGGCCTCATCCGAATTCGACCTGCATCAATGCCTGACGCTGTTGATCAGCCATGACGCCATCACTCATCTGCACCTCGAATAAAAGGTATCGCCATGAACCGTTCCGCTGCTGGCCTGCTGACCCAGGCCATCGCCCTTTTCGAAAAAATCCCCTACAGCCTGATCGCCTTTATCGCACGCTTCTCCATTGCGGCGGTGTTCTGGAAGTCCGGGCAAACCAAGGTTGAAGGCTTTGCCATCGACCTGATCAGCGGCACCTTCGAACTGGGTGAACCCCGGCTTGCCGCCTCGACCTTGCCCTTGTTTCGCAGCGAATACCACGTCCCACTGTTGTCCCCCGAAGTCGCCGCGCACCTGGCAGCCTTTGCCGAGCACTTCTTCCCGGTACTGATCCTGCTGGGGTTGGCCACGCGATTCTCGGCCCTGGCCTTGATTGGCATGACCCTGACCATTCAGTTGTTCGTCTATCCAGACGCCTACCCCACCCATGGCACCTGGATTGCGCTGTTATTACTGTTGGTGGCCAAGGGCCCGGGCCGGTTGTCCATCGACCACTGGATCGCTCGGCGCTACCGCTGAAGGCGATCCAGGGTTGCACCGCTGCGCTTGAACCAGTCCACCAGGTAGTCGGCCAACACCTGGGTGCGTCGCGGCAGGCCACCTTGGTAGGGATGCACCAGGTACATCGGCTGGCTGCGCGTCTGATAGTCACGCAACAGCGCGCATAATCGGCCCTCGGCCAGTTCCGTCGGCAGCAGGTACGACGGCAGCCGCGCGATACCAGCGCCCACCAATGCGGCCTTCTTCAACAGGTTGTAGTGGTTGGACGCGAAGGTGCCGCTCACCCGCACACGCAACAGCTCATGCTGCTGGTGATACAGCCATTCTTCGCGGCCGCTGTAGTGGCTGTTGAGCAGACAGGTGTGGCCCGCCAGGTCCGCCGGGCGCAGCGGTTCGCCGTGCTGTTGCAGGTAGGCCGGGCTGGCGCAGGTCATCTCGTGCCAGGCCAAAAGCGGCTTGACCACCAGGCGCTCGTTCTCGATGGCCCCCGAGCGCACGCCCAGATCGAACCCGTCCCGTGCCAGGTCTCGATAGCTGTTGTTCAGTTCCAGTTCGATCTGCACCTGCGGATACTGCCTGGAAAACTCCAGCAACAAGCCATCGAAGAACGTCTCTCCCAGGGAAACCGGAACCGTCATACGCACTGGACCGGCCAAGTCATCCTTGAGCCGCGCCAAGGCCTGACGCGCACGTTCCACCTGCACCACCAGCGCCTGTGCCTGGGGCAGCAGCGCCGCACCCGCGGCGGTAAGGCTCAGCTTGCGCGTGGTGCGATGCAACAACACCACGCCGAACTGCGCCTCCAACTGGCTGATCCGCTTGGACAATTGCCCCTTGCTGCAGCCCAGTTGCTCGGCCGCCAGGGTGAAACTGCCGGCTTCGATCAATACGGCGAAAGCCGCCAGATCGTCCATTTCGCTCATCGATTGTTTCCAATTGAAAACCAACGGTTGCCCATTAGCGCGTTTATCCACGGAAAAAGCCACTCTAGACTTAACCTTCATCTCACTCCCGGAGGAACAGCACGATGAAAATCCTTTTGATTGGTGCCGGCGGCACGATCGGTTCGGCGGTTAAGGCAGAGCTGGCGCAGCGTCACGACGTGATCGCCATCGGCCGCAACAGCGGCGACTTCCAGGTCGATATCAGCGACAGCGCCTCGATACGCAAGCTGTTCGAGCAGACCGGCACGTTCGACGCGCTGATCTGCGCGGCAGGCAGTGTGAACTTCGTGGCGTTGGGCGAGATGAGCGCAACCGACTTCGAACTGGGCTTGCGTGACAAGCTGATGGGCCAGGTCAACCTGTTGTTGATCGGCCGGGAGTTCGCCAATGACGGCGCGTCGTTTACCTTCACCAGCGGCATTCTGAACCGTGATCCGATTCGCACCGGCGCGTCGGCGGCACTGGTCAACGGCGCACTGGACGCCTTCGTCAAGGCAGCGGCCATCGAACTGCCCCGGGGGCTGCGTATCAATAGCGTGAGCCCGACGGTACTGGTGGAGGCCATGGGCAGCTACGCCCCCTATTTCCGTGGGTTCAAACCGGTGGCCGGCGCCGAAGTGGCTTTAGCCTACGCAAAAAGTGTCGAGGGCTTGCAGACCGGTCAGACGTTTATCGTGGGCTAAGTTTCAGGTTTGTAAGAATCGCCTGAAGCTGGGCTGCGGGCTTGTGATGCGGCGCGAGCCTGCGTAACGTGACGGCACTTGTCTGGAGACCGAAAATGCGTGCCGCCTCGACCCTTACCCTGCTCGCCCTGTTCCCTTTGTTCGCCGCTTGCCAGATGTTCGACAGCGAGCCGGCCAAGCTGTCCACTGTCGGACTGACCCGCATGCAGGGCGAACTGACGGCGGTTGACGGCAAGCTGTTGTTCCAGCCCTGCCAGGACCAGCGCAACTACGTGGTCAGCGATACCGCCGGCACCAGCATCCTGCAGGAAGCCGCCTCCCTGGCCGGTCAGCAAGGCACGTTGTTCGCCGACTTGCGTGGCAAGTTTTCCGGCGTCGCCAGCGGCACCCAGGGCTCGGTGGACCTGCAACAGCTGTACCGTGTCGAGCGCTCGACATCGGCCTGCAACGACCCGGACTTCAAACGCATGATCCTGCGGGCAAACGGCCATAAGCCGGCCTGGGCGATGAGCGTCACGGCCAAGGGCATGGTGCTGGAGCGCGAAGGCCAGCCGCCTCTGGCGGTGCCTTATGTCGAAGAGCAACTGGGCGATGGGCGCTTCAACCTGATGACCGACGCCAATCACCAGCACATCGAATTGTGGGTCGCCCCGCAGCGCTGCGTCGACAGCGTGAGCGGCAGCCTGCAACACATGAGCGCCGAGCTGCGTGTCAACGGCCAGGTACAGCGTGGTTGCGCGGCATTTGGCGGCTCGCGGGACGACTGATCGTCACCCGCACTGTTTTAACCTGACGGAAAAACCCTATTGGGGCTTATAATCGCCGGTTTGCAAAACAGCCGGCCTTGTTGCCCGCCGCCTACCGGATCCTGTCATGTTACGAATCACCGAACTCAAGCTGCCCATCGACCATCCCGAAGAGGACCTGCGGCCTGCCATCGTGCAGCGCCTGGGCATCGCCAGTGATGACCTGCTCGATTTCACCCTGTTCAAGCGCAGCTATGATGCCCGCAAGAAGTCCTCGGAGCTGTGCTTCATCTACACCGTCGACCTCAATGTGAAGAACGAAGCCGCCCTGCTGCTCAAGTTTGCCGATGATCGCAACGTCAATCCGGCGCCGGATGTCAGCTACCACGTGGTGGGCAAGGCACCGCAAGGCCTGGTCGAACGGCCGGTGGTGGTCGGTTTCGGCCCCTGCGGAATCTTCGCCGGGCTGCTGCTGGCACAGATGGGTTTCAAGCCGATCATCCTCGAGCGTGGCAAGGAAGTGCGCCAACGCACCAAGGACACCTGGGGCCTGTGGCGCAAAAGCGTGCTCAACCCCGAGTCCAACGTGCAGTTCGGCGAAGGCGGCGCCGGGACCTTCTCCGACGGCAAGTTGTACAGCCAGATCAAGGACCCGAAATTCCACGGGCGCAAGGTGCTGCACGAGTTCGTCAAGGCCGGTGCGCCGGAAGAGATTCTGTATGTCAGCAAACCGCATATCGGCACGTTCCGCCTGACCGGCGTGGTGGAAAACATGCGCCAGCAGATCATCGCCCTGGGCGGTGAAGTACGCTTCGAACAGCGGGTCACCGACGTACTGATCGAAGATGGCCAGTTGAATGGCGTGGTCATCGATGGCGGCGAGCACATCCTCTCCAGGCACGTGATCCTTGCCCTGGGCCACAGTGCCCGCGACACCTTCCGCATGCTTCACAGCCGTGGCGTGTACATGGAGGCCAAGCCGTTCTCGGTGGGCTTCCGGATCGAGCACCCGCAATCGTTGATCGACGCCGCACGCCTGGGCAAATACGCCGGGCACCCGAAACTCGGTGCCGCCGACTACAAATTGGTGCACCACGCCAAAAACGGTCGCTCGGTCTACAGCTTCTGCATGTGCCCCGGCGGCACCGTGGTGGCAGCGACGTCGGAGCCCAATCGTGTCGTGACCAACGGCATGAGCCAATATTCGCGTAATGAGCGCAACGCCAACTCAGGCATCGTGGTCGGCATCACACCCGAAGTGGACTACCCGGGCGGACCGCTCGCCGGTATCGAACTGCAGGAGCGCCTGGAGTCCCATGCCTACGTGCTCGGCGGCAGCAATTACGAGGCCCCGGCGCAGCTGGTCGGCGATTTCATCGCAGGCAAGCCATCCACGGCTATCGGCAGCGTGGAACCGTCCTACAAGCCGGGGGTATCCCTGGGTGACTTGGCCCTGGCCCTGCCGGACTTCGCCATCGAAGCCATCCGCGAAGCCTTGCCGGCATTCGAGAAGCAGATCAAAGGCTACTCGCTGCACGACGCGGTCTTGACCGGTATCGAGACCCGCACCTCATCGCCGCTGCGCATTACCCGCAATGAATCGATGCAGAGCCTGAACGTGAAAGGCTTGTTCCCGGCCGGTGAAGGCGCGGGTTATGCCGGGGGCATCCTGTCGGCAGGCGTCGATGGCATTCGGATTGCCGAGGCCCTGGCGCGGGACATGCTGGGCATCGAAGCCTGAGAACATGTGGGAGGGGGCCCCCGATAGCCATAGGTGTCTACACAACTCTGTAGCGCTCAACCGTAACCACGATGCGAAGCGAGTCGCTCTTGATCTTGACCTGCTTTTGATCTTGATCTCAGGCGCCCCGTTAAACCACGCTGGCCTCTCTCCGGCTTGAATCCGTGGGCAACCCGGCAGGACGCCGGGTTAGCCGCACTGGGCCATGGATGGCCCATTGCGGCGGCCCACGGATTCAAGCCGGAGA